>SXOD01000059.1 GCA_005776885.1 Planctomycetia bacterium | reverse complement strand
GATGTGCAAGTCCCCCAGGCGCGCGAAGTCGCGCCGTGTGGATGTGCAAGTCCCCCAGGCGCGCGAAGTCGCGCCGTGTGGATGTGCAAGTCCCCCAGGCGCGCGAAGTCGCGCCGTGTATGAAGTGGAGCCGAGGGGAATTGAACCCCTGTCCCAAACCCGTCAGCAAGCCGCATCCACGCGTGTCTTCGCTGTTTTGATCTCGTCACCCATCCCGCCAGCGACAGCCTGATGAGGTGACCAGGCATGCAATTGTCTCGTTCCGCCGGGGCATGCCAGCCCTTTGGAACCAGCCTCATGAGGTACGGGCGCTCACCCTATGAGACATCAGGTGAGCGACCGCGCGGCGAATTAGGCCGCGAGTGCGTACTGCGTGTTGGCAGTCGTACTTTGTGCATCCTTTTTACGTGGCCGGGATGCTCCACGACGCGCAGCTTCAAGCTGAACATGGCCGGTCGAAGCCAGTTCGGCCCCATGATGTCAGAGAGGCGCCACCTGGCACCATCGAGCGCCGCTCGGCGCCAGCACGGTCGTGGGGAATGGTCGTTCCCCTCGGCCGTCGAACCACGAAGTATAGGGTGTCCGCGCGTGAAGTCAAGGAATGACGCGATTTGGCGACGCACGCGGGGGCTACGATTTCCTCGATGACCTGTTCCTGCGGCTCCCAGCGACTGGCGCTCCTCATGCTCTTGCCCGCACTGGCGGTGTGTGCGGCGTTCGTGCAGTGGGAACAGTTGGAAGCAGTTGAGCGCCGTGAGATGCTGGCCAGCTGGTCGGTGGACCCCGCGGCGTTCGTGGGGGCGGACAACGAGCAGGCGGCGGACACGACAGCCGAGGCGACGAACATGCAATCGACCAAGAAGCCCAACAAGTTCTCCAACCGTGGGTTTGATGTGACGCCATTGGCGCGAGCCCAAGTGGGCACGCTGGCCGCGGGGCTCACCGACGAGCAGCGTCGGGTGACGCAGGGGTCCGGCACGGAGCGGCCCTTCTGCGGGAACCTCCTGGACAACCACAAGGATGGCACCTATGTGTGCGTCGTGTGCGGGCTGCCGCTCTTCTCGTCAAGCGAGAAGTTCACTTCGGGGACGGGCTGGCCAAGCTTCTTCCAGAAGTTCGATCCCGATCATGTCGCGGAGATTCGCGACGATTCCCACGGGATGGTGCGGACTGAGATCAACTGCGCGCGGTGCGAGGCGCATCTTGGGCATGTGTTCGAGGATGGCCCGGCGCCCACGGGACTCCGTTTTTGTGTCAACAGCGCCTCGCTGGAGTTCAAGGACGAAGGCACGGACCTGCAGGCTGGGGTGAAGGGGCCGCACGCGACGGCCCCGTCCTCGGATCCGGCCCCCGCCACGACCCCCGCCGTCGCCACGGCTGCCGCGGTTGAGACCGCCTACTTCGCTGGCGGTTGTTTCTGGGGAGTGGAGCACTCATTCTCGCTGGCCCCAGGAGTGGTGGAGGCGACGAGCGGCTACATGAATGGTTCGACCAGGGATCCGACCTACAAGGATGTGTGTTCGCACACGTCAGGGCACGCCGAGGCGGTGCGCGTGCGGTTTGACCCGAGCAAGATCTCCTACAAGCAGCTGCTCGACGGATTCTTTGAGTTGCATGACCCAACGCAGCTGGATCGACAAGGTCCCGATGTGGGCGACCAGTACCGCAGCGCCGTCTTCACGGTGAACGACGCGCAGGCGAAGGAGGCGGCAGACTTCGTGTCGACCCTGAAGTCGACGGGTCGATTCCGCAAGGAGATCGTCACCGTCATCGAGCCCGCTGCGGAGTTTTACCCCGCTGAGGACTACCACCAGGACTATGTCGAGAAGACTGGGCGGGCGTGTCACCTGGGGAATCCGTGGTGGCTCAAGAAGTCGGCCGCGGGGGCGCATTGAGTTTCTCGGGAGGCGTCGCTGCGGTGGTTGCGGCCGCTGGGGGCGCAGCCTCGATGTTGGTTGCCCACGAGGCGCCCACCCACCAGGGCGACGACGGAGCGCCTCTTCTCCAGGGTGTGCTCTCGAAGATCGACCCTGCATCGCTGTCCACATGGCACGACCTCCTCGGTGCGGAGCCCCATGTGGCCGGGACGCCCGGCGATCTGCGCGAGATCGAGCACATCGCGGAGGCATTCTCCGCGATGGGCCTCAAGGTGGAGGTCGACCGTTTCTACCCGTACCTGGCGCAGCCTGTGAGTGCGGTGGTGGAGATCGTCCAGGCGCCATCCGATGCGCCATTGCCGATCGAGGCTGAAGCGGAGCAGGGGGCTGGCTTCGGCGGTGCGTCCGATGGCGCCACGAACCCAGGGCGTCGCCGTCGCGGCGTGCTGGCACTGGACTTGCGCGAGAAGAACCTGGCGGAAGACCCGACCACGGCTCACCCCGGACTCACCTTTGGATGGAACGCGTACAGCGGCTCGGGCGATGCGACGGGCGAAGTCGTCTACGCCAACTATGGACTGCCGCTGGATTTTGCGCGCTTGCGTGAGCTTGGCGTCGATTGCCGCGGCAAGATTGTCCTCATCCGATATGGCGGCGCGTTTCGTGCGCAGAAGGCGGCCAATGCCGAGGCGGCCGGTGCCATAGCGGTGCTTCTCTACACCGACCCCGCCGACAGCGGCGTCAACAAGGGCCCGGTCTACCCCGATGGCGGCTGGGCCAACGCCACATGCATCCAGCGCGGCACGGTGAATCCACTTCCGTACCCGGGCGATCCACTCACGCCGCATGTTCCCGCCACGAAGGAGGCCATCCGACTGGATGCCGCGACCGTCGGGCTCCCCACGATTCCCGTCCAGCCGCTCGGCTATGGCGCGGCCCGCGAGATCATCGGTCGCATGCGCGGCGCAGAGGTGCCAGATTCGGCGTGGCAGGGCGGATTGCCGATGCCTTACCGGCTCACTGGAGGCAGCGACCTCAAGGTCCGAGTCAAGGTGGAACAGCGCCGGGGCGTCTGCGAGACCGCCAATGTCATCGCGCGCCTGGAGGGGTCCGGCGAGGCCCATGCGCTGGACACCGTCATCATCGGGTGCCACCACGATGCGTGGGGATTTGGGGCGGCGGATCCGCTGGCGGGCACGATCGTCCTGATGGAAGTGGCGAAGGCGATGTCAGAAGCGGCCACCGCTGGACATCGACCCGTGCACGACATCCTCTTCTGCGCGTGGGGCGCCGAGGAGTATGGCATCATCGGCTCGACCGAGTGGGTGGAGGCTCGAGTGCCATGGCTGCAAGAACACGCGATTGCGTACATCAACCTGGACATGGCGGCGATGGGGACCCAGCTGGGTTCCAGCGCTTCGCCGTCGGTGGCTGACATCGTGCGCCACGCTGCGGCATCGGTGCCAGGCGTGGATCCATCGATGACGGCGCTGGCCGAGGTGGAGGGCGACACGACGGGATCGTTCCGCCCCTCGCCCGCGGGCGGCGGCAGTGACCATGTTGGGTTCGTCTGCTACGCGGGCATCCCGTCCATCACGCTGGGGACGCACGGCGCCCCCGGCACCAGTTACCACTCCAACTATGACACGGTGGCGTGGTATCGACAGGTCGTGGGCGATGACTACGCGGGAGCAGCGCTCGTGGCGCGCATGTGTGCGGCGATCGCGTGTCGGTGTGCTGATGGAAGCGAAGCGGCTGCCGTGGCACGGCCCGATGCGACGCTTGGCGTGGCGTTCAGTCGACTCGCCGCGATCCGCGCCAGGAGCGAGGCCGACCCGCGGGGGCTGGTGGGGGTTCAATCCGATTGGGACTCCGCTTCATCGGCACTGGATTCGGCCGCCAGCGCCTGGCTGGCCACCCTCGGCGAGACGCCAGAGATCGCCAATCGTGCGCGGACTGCTGAGTTGCTGTGGTTGAGCGTGGCCGGCCTTCCCAACCGCGAGTGGTATCGCAACTTGTTCACGGCGAGCGATCGCGGCGATGGCTACGGAGTGGTGTTGCTGCCGGGCTTGACCGAGGCAGTGGAGGATCGCGACGAGGAGCGGGTGGCGGAATCGCTTGCTCAGCTGCGCAGGATTGGGGATCGAGCCCGGGACTTGGCACCACCCACCGCGCCGTGAGCGTCGAAAGGGTCGCAGAAGTCCGATAATACGCACACCCAACCATTCCTGCCACTGATTCCGCGTGGAATCTCTCCGCCCGGTTGAGATCGTCGAGTTGCGACCTATAGTTGGTCGGAATGGCCACCTCGCGGTGGTTGTTTTGCCTTTGTTTCTACCCACGGACCCACGAGAAAAGACCATGCGAAGCACCATCGCCGCCTCACTCTGCGCCGCCACGATGACCGCGGGCGCGTTCGCCCAGGGGATCACCTTGGACACGCTCTTCATCGCGACGGGCATCACCTACCCGACCTGCATCACGCATGCCCCAGGCGACGACTCGCGCCTCTTCGTGTGCGACAAGCGCGGGTACATCCGGATCATCGACCTCGCGACCAATGCGCTTCTCACCGCCAACTTCCTGAACATCGACTCAATCTCTGGTGGCGGCACCAGCGTTGGCAGCGAGCAGGGGCTCCTCGGCCTGGCCTTCCACCCTGACTACGCGACGAACGGCTACTTCTTCGTCAACTACACCAACACGGCGGGGTCCACGGTGATCGCTCGTTACCAGGTGTCCGCGGATCCGAACGTGGCGAATGGGTCGAGCGCGCTGCAGGTCATGACCTGGACGCAGCCATACACCAACCACAACGGCGGCTGGATCGAGTTCAGCCCCTACGACGGCCACATGTACATCGGCACCGGCGACGGCGGCAGCGCCAATGACCCAGGTGGCACGGCGCAGGACATCACCGCGCAGCGACTGGGCAAGCTCCTCCGCATCGACCCCAATGTCGCCGGCACGACTCCGCCCTACACGATTCCCTCGGACAACCCGTTCGTCGGCATCACCGGCGACGACGAGATCTGGTCGTACGGCATGCGCAACCCATGGCGATGCGCCTTCGACCGCGAGACCGGCGACCTCTACATCGGCGACGTCGGGCAGAACGCCGTGGAGGAAATCGATTTCCAGGCCTACAACGCCGCCGGTGGCCGCAACTACGGCTGGCGCTGCAAGGAGGGCAACAGTTCGACTGGCCTCACCGGCTGCACGCCCACCGACCCCAGCCTCACCAACCCGATCGTGACCCACAACCACACGAGCGGGACCAACGGCGGCTACTCGATCACGGGCGGCCGCCTGTACCGCGGCTGTGCGATCCCAGAGCTCCAGGGCTACTACATCTACGCGGACTACGTGGCCGGAAACTTCTGGTCGCTCAAGGTCGTCAACGGCGCGGCGACGGAAGTGACGTCGCGAACGTCCCAGCTTGGCACCGCTGCGGGCGCGCAGGCCGTCAACCAGATGTCGGCCTTTGGTGAAGATGCCAATGGCGAGATCTACGTCGCCGACCACGGCGGCGGCATCTACAAGATCATCAATGTCACCGGCGATGTGACCTGCGAACCGCCGTGTGTTGGCATCGACCTCAACTGCGATGGGCTGATCGACGGCGTCGATCTTGGCATCCTGCTCGCCGGTTGGGGTGGCGCTGGTGGCGATACCAACGGCGATGGCACGACTGACGGCGTCGACCTCGGCGCGATGTTGGCGGGCTGGGGCGCCTGAGCCTCACGCCTCGCTGGTCGGATGGACACTTGGGGCGCCCATTTCGGGCGCCCCTTTTTCATGTGATCATGTGATCGAGAAGCGCCTGGGACCCGGTCAGTGCGCAGCGGCGGACTCCGTGGCCAGTCTCTTGGCTCTCCGCTTCGCCGCGGCACGGAGGTTGAGTGCCTCCACCAATCCGCTGAACGCCATCGCAAAGTACAGGTAACCCTTGGGGACGTGGAAGCCCGCACCATCGGCGACCAGCATCATGCCGATCAGCATGAGGAACGAGAGCGCGAGCATCTTGACCGAGGGGTGGTCGGCCACGAACTTGCTCACGGGTTCCGCGAAGACCAGCATCACGCCGACGCTTGCGACGATGGCGGCGACCATGATGGCAATCTTGCTTGGATCCACCATGCCGACGGCGGTGATCACCGAGTCGATGCTGAAGACCAGGTCCATGAGCATCACCTGCACGATCACCCCCGTCATCGTGGCGACCGCCTTCCCCGCCCCTTCGGCGTGGCCATCGTCGCCCATGACGTGTCCGATCTCCTTCGTGCTCTTCCACAGGAGCACGAGCCCGCCGACAGCCAGGACCACGTCTCGCCAAGACACCGCCACGTCATGGTCGAACACGCTCGTCCGGTAGAAGGGCTCGGTCAAGCCGGCCAGCCAGCTCAGGGCAAAGAGGAGCGCGAGCCTCATCACCATGGCGGCCGCAAGGCCGGCTCGCCGCGCCGACTTCTGCTGGTGGGCAGGGAGGCGTGACGAGCTGATCGCGATGAAGACGAGGTTGTCGATGCCCAGGACCACCTCCAGCACGGTGAGCGTGACGAAGGCCATGAGGGCGTCAAACGTGAAAAGGGCGGAGGGGTCCATGGTGCGGCGTACACTAGCGTGGCATGGTTGCAAGGATTGTGAGTCGTCGACTGGTGATTCTGGCGGTGGCGGCACTGGCGCTGGCGATGCCCTCGCTGGCGCGGCCATCCGCCCACGCGGCTGCGTCGGTTGAGCTGGTGGCGCCAACCGTGGACTTTGGACGCGTCCGGCCCGGCAGCAGCCACACCGCAACCTTCGTGCTCCGCAACTCCGGCGCGGCGCCGGTCAGCGTTCGGGCGGCGGTGCCCAGCTGCAAGTGCACCAACGTGGGACTCGAGCCCGGTGCCGTGATTCCCGCCGGAGGCGAGTTCAGCTTCTCCGCGACGCTGGCCGTCCCCACGACGCCGGGCGACAAGGACGCCAAGATCCAGATCGTGCTGGACGACGGGTCGGCGCCGCTGGTGGCGCAGATGAAGTCGGTCGCGGCGCTCCCCATCGCGGCCTCGCCCGCCTTCGTCGATGCACTCAAGGGGAAGACCTCCGGGACGGTCACGATCAGGAGCGAAGACGGCAAGCCTTTCAAGGTCCTTTCGACTGACGGCCTGACGCCGGTCTTCCTTGGCTTTGACCCTTCGACCGACGCGCCCCGTGCGGAGTACACGCTCGTGTGGTCGTTCACCCCGCCGGCGACGGGCGACCCGCGACTCTGGTGGATCGTGGCCACCGACCGCGAAGACGCGCCGCTGGTGGCGCTGCGGGTCCGAAACGAGGCAACCGGCAGCAAGGCTGACATGGCTCGCTTTGAGCGCCACTGGTGGGTGCCCGAGCAGCTGGTGCTGGCCAATCGCGCGAAGCCCGGCGAGCCCGTCACGCTCACGGTGGACCTTGAGCACTACAACCCGAAGGCCCGGGGCGCGGTGGAGCGGCCGGAGTGGGCTGCGGTGAAGTCGGTCCAGGGCCTCTCCACGGGAGCGACCGCCAGCTTCGTGAAGGCCGTGCCTGAGGGTGACCACGTCGCAGTGACCTTTACCCTCACGCCGAGCGCATCGGTGTCCGGATTTCTCTGGGTTCCCGTGCAGGTCACGACGGACACCGGTTCAGGCATCGTCCCAGTCGTGGCCTTCGTGGCCCGGTGAACGCACACGTGACGGATGGAATCGAACGACCCCTAGACCTCCAGGACGCGGAGGCCGTGTGCGACACGCTGAAGCGGGCGGCGGACATCCTTCTCCATCGCGAGGGGCGAGATGGTGCCGTGCAGTGGTTGCCTGACCATGGACGCCTGCTGGCCACCGGCGACCTTCACGACAACCCGCGGCACTATCGGCTCATCATGCGCCTCGCCGGGCTGGAGCGAAGCGCCGACCGCCATGTGGTCCTCCACGAGCTGATCCATGGCGATCACCTGATCCACGGCACAGACCTCTCCTACCGAACGCTGTGCCGCGTGGCCTCCGCGGTCATCGCCTACCCGAGGCAGGTGCACCCGATCATCGGGAATCACGAAGTCTCGCAGGCGTACAAGCTTCGGGTGTCGAAGGGGTTTGGCGAGCAAGTGGCGCTGTTCGATGCCGGGCTGGACCTCATCTTCGGGAGCAGCGCCCAGGACGTGTCAGACGCGGTCGACCACTTCATGCTGTCGATGCCGCTGGTCCTGCGTTCGCCGTGGGGCCACTTCGTGTCGCATTCCACGCCGGGACCCATGCAGCTGCCGGGCTTTGACACGAGCATCTTCCGTCGGCCGCTCTGCGCCGCGGACTTTGCCCCGCTGTGTGGTCCGGCCTGGCAGATGGTCTGGGGCAGGGGGCAGACTCGAGAGAGCACCGCCCGATTCCTGGAGTTGGTCGATGCGCGACTGCTGATCTGCGGCCACGCGATGGTCGAGACGGGGGTCGAATCCCGCGGCCCGCAAATGCTGATCCTCAACAGCGACCACGAGCACGGTGCGGTGGTTCCAATCGAGCTTGATGGGCCGCCGCGATCGGCGGAGGAACTGGTCATGGAATCGCTTCCGCTGCGGGCTTTCCAGGAGGTGGAGTGAACCAGCCGCTGCCGCCGCCCACGACCTCGACTCCAGGTCGGCGACCGCATGGCCTCTGGCTGGCCATCGAATCGACCCAGGGCACGGTCTCCGTGGCACTGGGGCGTTGGGAGCCCCCGACGCTCGACATCCTGGCCGAGCGTGCGGTCGATCCGACGCGGGACGACGACGTGCTGCTCCCGGCGATCGACGCCATGGTGCGTGGCTGCGGATGTGCGCCCTCGCAGCTGGTTGGTGTCGTCGTCGGTCTCGGACCCGGCGGGTTCACGGGGGCGAGGATCGGCGTCTCGACGGGGCAGGCGATCGCCGAGTCGCTGCGCGTCTCCATCGCAGGGATCCCAAGCGCGCTCGGGATCGCGCAGGCGACGTGCGGCGGGGCGTGGAGCCAACACGATCAAGCGGACGTCATCGTGCTGCTCGCCACTCGCGGCAACGCCTGTTGGGCGACACACGTGTCGAAGCCACGCGGTGGCGCCCCGGACGTGGCATCCCAGGGGATCGCGCAGTCGACCTCGGGCTGGGCTGCTGGGGCCATGGTGGTGGGGGACGAGCACCTCCCCGGGTGGGCCACCGAATCGGCAGGCGGCCAGTGGGGCGGGTTGGTTCGACCCGTGGTGGGTGCTGCGGCGCTCCTGACGCTGGCATCGTTCGGTGATGGTCCGTGGAATGACGACCCGGCGCGCATCGCGCCCATGTACGCCCACGCGCCTTCGACCACGCCGCGCCCCGGTTGATGGCGATCTGGCCTGGCCAGGGCCCACTATTGGCAGAAATTCAATGGGTTGGCGCTTGAGGAGCTTGATCCACGTGCCGATGCTCGAGGGGAGAAGCCCATGCCTGCCGCGATTTGCCCATCGTCATCCTCCGTGTCCAAGAACGCCGTCGCCCGCCAAGCCATCGGGGGCGTTCGGGTCCTGGTGGTGGGTGGGAACGACGAGTTCCTCCACAACGTGAACGCCGCCGCGGGTTCTCGAGTGAACCTGCGTTCGGAGCCTCGGCTCACGGGGTGCGGCCCGTACATCAGGCAAGGTGCCGTGGACGTCGTCGTCGTGGTCCTGGGAGACGGCGAGTGGCCATCCATCTGGGAACAAAAGTTTCTTGCCGCGGCCAGTCGTCATTGCGGCATCGTGCTGGCCAGCTTGAACCCATCCAGCCATCGATGGGTCGATGCCACGCAGTGCGGCTTCGAGGGCATCCTCGACCTCGGCGTCCCGGTGCCGGCACGAACGGAGATCCTGTCGTCGATCATGGCCCGCGCCATGGCGCGCCGGCAGCTGGCCCGACGGGTGGCGGTGCTGGAAGCCTCGTGCCGGAAGTTGCGGCGGGAGCGAGAGCAGTCGGAGGCCGAAGTCGGCCGATTGACGGCTTCGCTGGCCGAGCAACGCGCGCACTGCGACACGGTCGTGGCCGACGCGTCGGCCGTCTCGGAGTTCCGGACGCTGGTGTCGCTCGAGGTGGAACTGGACGCCACGCTCCGGACGGGGCTCACGGCGTTCGTGCTCCGCACCGGATCGGCCAACGCCGCGATCCTGCTCCCTGGCCAGGATGGGTCCTGGCGAGTGGCGGCCTACCTCAAGTCGACCCGCACGCGCGCGGCCGTCGAAGGCATGCTCAAGACCTTCGGCGAAGACCATGCGGCGCTTGTCGGCGCACAGCAGTCGGTCATCACGGTGCAGCCGAACACCACGACCCGGCACTGGAACGAGCTGCACGGCACCCTCTTTGGCTGGAGTTCCCTCGTGGCGCCGTGCTGGGGCGAGTCGCGTGCCGAGGCGGTGATCCTCTGCTTCCGTGACGGCGACCGGGCGTACGAGCCGGCGGGCATCCGGATGGCTCAGTTGCTCTCGTCGGAACTGGGAAGGACGCTTGAGCGAAATCGCCGCGTTCAGTCTCGCGCGGCCTGACCACCACGGATCAACCGGACCAGCGGCGTCACGCCGCCACGCACCGTGTCGCCCAGCGACACCAGCACGTCACATGGCGTGTCGGTTGGCAACACCAGCTCCGTGGTCGACCCAAACTTGATCAGCCCCCACGTCTCGCCTTGGCGAAGCTCGTCGCCGGGGCTGAGCTGGCAGATGATGCGTCGTGCGATGGCGCCGGAGATCTGGCGAATCCCGAAGACCAGGCCATCGGGTCGCTGCAGCGTCACGTCAACTCGCTCGTTCTCCTTGGCACTCTCCGGACTCCGGGCGTCCAGGTACTTGCCGTCTTGCGGCGAGATGGCCACCACCATCGCGGCGCAGGGCGATCGGTTGGTGTGCACGTTGAGCACGCTGAGGAAGATCCGGATGACCAAGGCATCGGGAGCATCGGCGCCCAACGAGGGGTGCGGCATGCGTTCGATGGCGGAGATCGTCCCGTCGGCGGGCGAGATCAAGATGTCTTCTCCCCGGAGGGCGGGAGTCCGGACGGGTTGTCGGAAGAATGCGGCGATCGCCAGCCAGAGGAACCCGACGAGAGCGATCCACGCGCCGTGGCCAGCGTCCAGGAGCCACAGCGAAATGGCGACCGAGATCGCAAGCGACCCGCCCCATTCACGGAAACCCCATCGAGAGAGGGTCACGATCGTGGCACTCGCGGCTTACTCGGTGGCGCGGCCAACGAAGAAGCCGATGCCCATGCCGATCGCGACGACCCCGGCGACCGACCCGGTCACGATCCAAAGGTTTTCGCTGAGGTCGGCAAGGAAGGCGGAGCTGCCCCCGAAGATCGTGGCGCTGCTCACGAGGAGACACACGACGAGCGCCAAGAAGGCGCCAAGCATGGCACCGACCGAGAGGCCGCTCCAGGCTCCGTCGTAGGCCGGGACCAGCGTCAGGCCCGCGCCCGCGAGGGCTCCGCCGACAACGGGCGCCGGTGCTTCGCCGACGGGCAGTTCCGCTCCACCCAGACCACCGTGGTCATCGCCGATGAGGCCTTCCAGCCCACCGGAACCGCTCCCGCCGGCTGCATCGAACTCCTCTTCGAGCATGGCGGCACCGATGGAGGTGTCCTCGCTCTCACGAGTCAGGTCCAAGAGTCCGCTGCCAGATCCGACCGTTTCAAGGTGTGGGTCTTCGGCATCGGCCACCCCAAAGTTGATTGAGCTGTCCGAGAGGCCGGGACTTCCCGCACCGCCGGGGCTGGTGCCTCCGCTGCCGCCGAGGCCCGCCGAGTCGCCCACCGGAGCACCCATGGCCGAGCCGCCGTGCGCGGAGCCGCTCTCGGCGAGGCCGATGTCACCAAAGGGATCGTCTCCCAAATCGGCGCCAAGGTCACCACCGAGGTCGAACGCGCCCGTGGCGCCGCCGCGAGCTGGGGCGGCCGGCTCCAGCGTCGAGCTGTCCTCCAGCGAAATCATTCCGAGGTCGTCGCCGAAGTCATCCTTGGGGCCCAAGTCCCGGGAAGCCCGCCCGCTGCTCACGCTCGGGGTTGCTTCATCGATGTTGAGTGGGGCGTCGGTCAGCGGCGGCAAGTCCGAGAGGTCCAGGTCGGCCAGGTTGTCCAGGCCCGAACCGAGATCGGGAGGGAGCTCCAAGTTGTCCAGGCCGAGGTCATCCTCCGCGAGCTGGTCGACGGACGAGACTCGGAAGAGGTCTTGGCCGTCTTGATGGAAGGTCTCCAGGCGCCCTTCGCGCGCGAGATCCTTGACTTGGTCGACGGTCTTGCCAAGCTTGGCCGCCGCTTCCTCTGGGGTGTAAAAGAGCTTTGCCATTCGTGGGGTCTCTCGGTCAGGCTCGCGGACAGGCTCACGGACGTGTGGGGCGCCAATCTGGCGCGGTCAGGGCTGGCCCGGCAAGACCCGTACCCTACCTTGGATTCGACCCATGGCGCAAGGAGTCTCGAACCCCCGAACCCTTGCCAAACACGTCGAAACTTGGTTTCGGGAGGCGGCCAGGGACCTTCCCTGGCGCCGGCGTCGGACGGCCTGGCGGTCATTGGTCAGCGAGTTCATGCTCCAGCAGACGCAGGTTTCACGAGTGGTCGACCGGTTTGAGCCATTCCTGAAGTTGTTCCCCACCCCGCGTTCCATGTCGGCGGCGTCCGAGGACGAGGTCGTTCGGGCTTGGTCCGGGTTGGGCTATTACCGGCGTGCCAGGAGCCTTCACAAGCTGTCGCGTGCCATCGTCCGCGAGCATGGCGGTCGGGTGCCGACGACAGTGGCCGGGCTGGTTGGGCTGCCCGGGGTGGGGCGATACACCGCCGGTGCCATCGCTTCAATCGTCCACGGGGAACCGGTCGCCATCGTCGATGGCAACGTGGCCCGAGTTCTGCTCCGGGTCCGCGGCGACCATCGTTGCCCGACGGACCGACAGGTTGTGGATGACGTGTGGAAGTGGGCCGAACAATATGTGCAGGGGTCGACGGACCCCTGCCTCGCCAATGAAGGACTGATGGAACTGGGAGCCCTGGTGTGCACGCCCAAGAGCCCCCAATGTGAGGCGTGTCCGCTGCGACGCAAATGTGTTGCCCGGCGAGCGGGGTTGCAGGAGCTCATCCCAGTGAGGTCGACCCTCACAAAGCGACGCGAGGAGCGAGTCCACGCCTTGGTGATCCTCCGGCGCGGCAAGCTGCTGCTCTCGCAGCGGCGCATGGATGAGCTCTGGGCCGGGATGATGTTGCCGCCGATGGTGGGGGCGGCTGACTCGTCTGGGAGCGCGCGTGATGCTTCGGGACCATTTGGGGCCGCCGGCCGCCGCGCAGGCGCGATCACGTTTGACACCAGTTCGTGCCGACTCCACATCACGGTCTGGCGCGGGGCAAGCGTGAGCGCGAGCGCGCTGAGCGAGTGGTTCCCGGGTGCTTCGACGTCGTGGGTTCCGAGGACGGGCTCCCCGGAAGTCCTCGTCGGCGTGACCGCGCGGATCCTGGACGCGGCGGGGGTGTGAAGAGATCGACTAGCCGATTGGGGCTATCGGCGACACCGGCGCGCGTCCGAGCATCGACTCAAACGCGCACGCGATTGCGAGGAGTCGAGGCTCCTGGAACGCGGGGGCCTGGAGTTGAAGGCCGATGGGGAGGTCTGGGGACGCGGTCCCATCCCCGGCGCTGCCCGTGGAATCCTTCGCCATGCCGCCGTAGAGGCTCACCGCGCAGATGCCCGCGATGTTGGCGTTCACCGTGTAGACATCGTTCATGTACATCGTGACGGGATCCTGCACGGCACCGATCCTGAAGGCTGGGGTGGGGGCCGTGGGACCAAGGATGACGTCGCACTTGGCAAAGGCGGTGTCAAACTCCTGCTTGATGAGTCGACGGACTTGGAGCGCACGACGGTAGTAGGCGTCGTAGTAGCCGCTGGAGAGGACATAGGTGCCCAGCATGATGCGACGCTTGACTTCGGTTCCAAACCCTTCGCTTCGCGAGCGCGAGTAGAGATCGAAGAGGTCGCCGGACTGCTCTGTTCGATGGCCGTAGCGAATGCCGTCGTACCTCGCCAGGTTGCTGCTGGCTTCGGCGGGGGCGATCACATAGTAAGTAGAGATGCCTACCTCGGTCAGCGGCAACTCCACCTCTACCAGCGTGGCGCCGTAGCCGTGCAGCTGCGCGCGGGCGCGGGCAAAGAGTGCATCGACGCCGGGGTGGTTGCCGGTGAGGTATTGCGATGGGATGCCGACTTGGAGACCCTTGAGCGAGGCGGGGTCAGCGGCGCGGTCATCGCACGCACCGACGGGGTCGCCGACGAGTTCCGTGGCGCTTGTGGAGTCTCGGTGGTCGTGCCCGGCCATCACGGAATGCACCAGCGCCGCGTCGCGGACGCTGCGGGTCAGCGGGCCAATCTGGTCCAGGCTGGAACCAAACGCGACGAGGCCGTATCGACTCACCCGCCCGTAGGTTGGCTTGAGACCGACCAACGCGCTGAATGCTGCAGGCTGGCGAATTGACCCACCTGTGTCTGAGCCAAGTGCGGCGTGGCAGATTCCGGCGGCCACCGCGGCGGCACTTCCCGCGCTGCTGCCGCCGGGGACTCTGCTGGTGTCCCAGGGGTTTCGCACGGGCCCCCAGGCGCAGGTCTCGCCGGAGGAGCCCATCGCGAACTCGTCCATGTTGGTCTTGCCAAAGAGGATCGCTCCGGCAGACTCCAGGCGCTCCACGATCGTGGCGTCGTAGGGGCTCTTGAATCCAGCGAGGATCTTGGAGGAGCAGGTGGTCGATCCCCACGAGGTGGCAATGTTG
This sequence comes from Planctomycetia bacterium, assembly GCA_005776885.1. Classification (GTDB taxonomy): domain Bacteria; phylum Planctomycetota; class Phycisphaerae; order Phycisphaerales; family SM1A02; genus SXOD01. The sequence goes on along the minus strand of SXOD01000059.1, from coordinate 13,745 downwards.
TCCTTGATGGCGATGGGGACGCCGGCGAGTGGGCCGACCGCGTCGCCGCGGGCGAGGCGCACGTCGATCTCGCGGGCTCGAGCGATGGCTCGCTCAGCGTGGAGTTCGTGGAAGGCGTTGAGCGTCGGGTTGAGTCGCTCGGCGCGGTCAAGTGTGGCGCGTGTGGCGGCTTCGGCGGAAATGGCGCGCGAGGCGATGGCGTCTCGAAGGCTGACCAAGTCTGAGCCGAGGATTGCGGCCGCGCTCACGCCGAGCCCTCCCCAAGCACCTTGGGTACTGCAAAGAAATCGTCCAGGCGCTTCGGTGCATTCGCCAGTGCCTGGTCGGGGGTGAGGCAAGGTCCTGGTTCGTCGGCGGCCAAGTGATTGCTCGCGGGGAACGGTTGCGCCATCGGCTCCACGCCGGAGACATCCACTGTGGAGAGTTTGGCAACATGCCTCAAGACGGCAGCCAGCTGGACTTGGTCGCGAGCCACTTCTTCTGCGGACGGCGCCAGTCGGGCAAGCTTGGCCACATGCCGGACCTGGGCCTCGGTAAGCGACTCGTGGGATGCAGCGGCGTCCGTGGACATGGAGGCGAAGTCTATCGGCGTGCGATCGCGTTCTCGCCTACGCTTCCCCTCCTCATGGAGCACGAGTCGGACGACGCATTCGAGCCGGTGCCGGGCGACGATGTCGTGATCGATGGCGCGAGCGACACTCTTCGTCGTGGAGGGCTTCCAGTGCACTCCGTGGTGTTCCGCCTCCTCGTGTCGGTCGGGCCGATTGCCGGGTCGATCCTCATCGTGGTGGCGCTCATGGCCACGCGCGAGCAGCCGCCCCAGGACGACGGTCGATCGCTGCCGCGAGTGCAGGTCACGCGGGTGATGTCGGTAGAAGTGCCGCGCCAGTGGGTGGGATTCGGCATGTCGACGGCGGAGCGAGCCAGCGTGGTGCCCGCCCGGGTGTCGGCCACGGTGCTCAGCGTGCCTGAAACCACCAAGGAGGGACTGCCCGTTGCGGAGGGCCAGGTCCTCGTTCAGTTGGACGCGGAAGACTTCGTTCGGCAGCGCGAGATGGCGGACGAGGCGCTCAAGTCGCTGGATGCGCAGATCACCGCGCTCTCCATCCAGGAAGACGCACTTCGCGAGCAGGTGAGGCTGGCGACGGAGGATGTGGCGATTGCGACCAATGATCTTGCGCGGTTTGAGAAGGCCTACGCCGACGGCGCCGCCCGCATCCGGGAGGTGGACAACGCCCGAACGCGACGGATCCAGGCCGAGCGGCAGAAGGTGGTGCTTGGCGAACAACTCTCAAGCAACGGACCCAAGAGGCAGCAACTGGAGGCGCAGGCGGCGTCGCAGCGCGCGGCGAGGGAAATCGCTGTCCACAACGAGGAGCGATGTTCCGTGCGCGCGCCCATCGCGGGCATCCTGCAGCAGTTCGATCTCAAGCCAGGCGAGAGCGTGATGGCAGGGCAGGCTGTGGCGCGGGTGGTGGACCCCAGCGCCGTTGAAGTGGAACTTCGATTGCCGGCGCAATCGCGCGGCAGCCTCGCGGTTGGTGATGGCGCGACGGTGATGGACGGCGGCCTTGGCAAGGAAGCGACCGTGACGGGCCGCGTCCAGCGCATCGCGCCCGAGGACGACCCCGTGACCCGGACGCTGGGCGCGTACATCGACTTCATCGGTGACGACGCCAGGCGCGTCCCGCCCGGTTCCGTGGTGGAGGTGGCGGTCGAGGCCGGCGGCAATGGCGCTCGGCTCATCGTTCCACGCCGAGCAATCCGAAGCGACCGCCTCCATGTCGTGGAGGGGGGGCAGATCCGGGCGGTCCCCATCGTGCGCGCGTTTCCGTATCGCGGATCTGTGCCGCAAAGCGGATTGCCCGACGAGTCGTGGGTGGTGATCGAAGAAGGAGTTCCTGAGGGTGCGGTCATCGTGCTGGATGCCTCCAGCCGCGTTGCGGAGCCTGGAGCCACGATCCAGCCCGTCGAAACGGCGGCGCCGGGGCGCGTCGGGTCATGACTGGCGCTGTTCGTTTCTTCGTGCGCAATCCGGTCGCGGTCGCGCTCCTGATGTGGACGCTCATCATCGGGGGCATCATCGGCGCCCTCAACCTGCGCCGCGAGTTCTTCCCCACCGTGGACCCGGACTCGGTCATGATCTCCATGATCTATCCCGGGGCCAGCCCTGCGGAAGTGGAGGACTCTCTGGCTCGGAAGGTGGAAGACGCGGTCATCGACATCCAGGATGTGGATCGAGTCACGACCACGGTGTTTGAGGGTGCCGGGAACATCGTCATCAAGTTCGAGGATGGGGCCGATGTCCGCAAGCGGCAGTCGGATGTCCAGAACTCGGTTGATGCGCTCCAGGACCTTCCGGCCGATGCCGAGCGCATCCGCGTGACGGAGCTTGAGAAGCTGATGCCGGCCATCCAGCTGAACATCAGCGGCGATGTGGACCCGCAGGTGCTCAAGCGCATCGTGCGAGGAGTGGAGGACGACCTGCGAGACCTGCCGGGAATGGGAATGCTGGTGGTGTCGGGACTGCGCAAGTACGAGGTGCGCGTGCACGCCGACCGTGCGGCGCTCCTGCGGCACGGGCTTTCGCTGACGCGACTCTCGGATGCGGTCTCGGCGTGGACTCGTGAAGTCAGCAGCGGGTCCCTCAAGGGAGCAGACGGCACTGTCGCCGTCCGCACGCTGGGTACTCCCGAGACGGCCCAGGACATCTCCGAGATCGTGGTGAAAGCATCGCCCGACGGCTCAGCGATTCGCGTCAGCGATGTCGCACATGTCGAGGAGCGGTTCGTCGATGAAGATGTCAAGCTCACCATCGATGGCAAGCCTGGCGCCACCATCACCGTCTTCAAGTCCGGGGCGCAGGATGTGGTGCAGATGGCCGAGCTGGTGCGTGGCTACGCCGCGGGTCTTGACGGCAAGCCGCTCGTGACCAGCGGCATGGACGCGCTGGGCGGCGGGTCCTTCGCGCAAGGTTGGCAGGCCGGGCAAGCCCGCGGTCCCGTGCCGGTGGGGACCAGCATCTCCACCAACCTGGCCAAGATCATCGAAGATCGACTGGACCTGCTCTCGCGCAACGCGATGGCGGGTGCCGTGCTGGTGTTCCTCGCCTTGCTCCTGGGCGTCAGCCTGCGGACCGCGTTCTGGGTCATGGTCGGCATCGCCACGGCCATCTGCGGGACGATGCTGGTGATGGCCGCGACGGGGCTCACGCTCAACTTGCTGTCGATGTTCGCGCTCCTCCTGGTGCTTGGCATGTTGGCTGACGACGCCATCGTGGTGGCGGAGAGCATCGACACGCTGCATGGTGAGGGACTGCCGGCGGAAGAGGCCGCGATGCGAGGTGTGGCGCGAGTCCAGTGGCCGGTGGTGGCCAGCGTGTCCACGACCATTGTCGCGTTCCTGCCGCTTGGGCTGCTGGGCGGCATGATCGGCGACCTCATGACGCAGTTGCCAGCGGTGGTGTCGATTGCGCTCCTGGTGAGTGTCTTTGAGGCTTTCGTCATTGCTCCGTCGCACATCGCCCACTCCATCATGCGGCGCGAGAAGGACGGCGGCCGCGGCAACTGGTTGGAGCGCCTGGTGGAGCCATTCGAGCGCTGGCGCGACACCGTGGCCTGGCCACGGATGACGGCCTCGTACGCGCGTGCGGCCAACTGGTGCGTCCACCATCGCTACATCGCTGTTGCTGCAGGCATCTCCGCTTTCATCGTGTCGCTTGGGATGGTGCTGGGCGGAAGGTTGCCGTTCACCTTCTTGCCCACGGATGACGCGGAGACCCTGCTGGCGAACTATTCCATGCCGCTGGGAACCCCACTGGAGCGCACGGGCGCATTTGGGCAGCGCGTGGCGGAGGCGGCTCGATCGCAGCCCGAGGTACGCACGGTCATCGGGATCATCGGGCAGAAAACGGACTTTGAAACGGGCCGGGCGGATGATTCCGCCAGCAATGTGGGGCAAATGGTCATCGAGCTCCTCCCGCTGGAAGAGCGAGAGCGCAGCAGCGCAGAGGTGCTGGACTCCATCCGCGCCGCGCTGGGCAACACCGACGAAGTGGAGCGGCTCTCGTGGGGCGAGATCTCGGGCGGGCCCGCTGGTGCAGACATCACCTACGAGTTGTCGGGTGCGGATGCCGACGAACTCTCGCTGGTCGCTGCGGAAGTCCGGCGCGGGTTGCTCACCTTTGAGGGTGTCTTGGACGCCACCGACAGCGATTCCAGCGGCACGCCCGAACTCCAGGTGGAACTGCGGCCTGGCGCCAGCGCGGCGGGATTCACCCCACTCGATGTGGCGCAGCAGCTGCGTGCGGCGATCTATGGCCGCGACGCGCATGTCTTCACGCAGGGTGGCGAGGACATCGATGTTCGAGTCTCGCTGGATGAGGCCTCGCGGCGCAGGGCCGGGATGTTGGAAGAGGCGTGGATCGTGTCTCCGGCAGGACAGCCGGTGCCGGTCTCCGAGATCGCGCGCGTGACCGAGACCGAGGGCTATGCATCGATCCGCCGGAAGAATCGCGATCGCGTGGTGTTGGTGACGGCCGACTGCGCCGCGACTGTGATCCCCGAGGACATCGAGTCCGCCATGGACCCGCTCCTCGCGCAGTTGAAGGCCGACCACCCCGGCGTGACGGTGGACTCAGGTGGCAAGCAGCGAGATCGAGCCGAAGCGTTCGCGACGCTCCCCCTGGCCGCCACCACCGCGGCGGGACTGATCTTTGTCATCCTTGCGTGGCTCTTCCGGAGTTTCTGGCAGCCATTCGCCGTCATGCTGGCGATTCCATTCGGCGTGATTGGCGTCGTGTGGGGGCACATGCTGCTTGGGTTTGACTTGTCCTTCCTGAGCCTGATCGGCTTCGTGGCACTGGCAGGCGTCGTCGTCAACAACTCGCTGGTGCTGGTGGAATTCGCCAATGTGCGCCGTGCCGACGGGTATCCGCTGGATCAATCGCTGGTGTGGTCAGGCACGCAGCGGTTCCGATCGATCCTGCTGACCTCGATCACGACCGTCCTTGGACTGGCGCCGCTGGTGATGGAGCAGTCGTTCCAGGCACGGTTCCTCATCCCGATGGCCATTTCCCTGTGCGGCGGGTTGATTTCCGCGACGGCGCTGACGCTGCTGCTCCTGCCGGCCATCCTGGTGATCTTTGACGATGTCGGGCGTGTGTGGGCGTGGCTCTGGAGCGGGACGCCGATCAGGGAAGGAGCGGTCGCCTCGCGCTGAGTTGACCGTGACGAAGCACTGAGTTGACCGTGACGAAGCACTAGGCTCCGGACATGGCCCGCACACGAGACTTGGTCGTCGGCATTGATCTGGGTGGCACGAACTTCGCCGTCGGCATCGTGGACAACCGCGGCCGCGTGCTGGGTCGATCCAAGAAGAAGACCAAGGCCCGCGAGGGGCGTGACGCGGTGCTGGCACGCATCGTCGAGGCCGTTGGTGCCGCGTGCGCGGACGCCGGCGTTGCGCAGAAGTCGCTTCGCGCCGCGGGCATCGGTGCCCCCAGCGCCATTGACATTCCACGCGGCCTGGTCATCAACTCCGGAAACCTCAGGTGGAAGAACGAGCCGCTGCGCGAGTTGCTCGCGAGGCGACTGCACATTCCGGTGGCCGTGGACAACGATGTCAATGTCGCGCTGTGGGGCGAGCATCGTCACGGCGCGGCCAAGGCCAGGCAGCATGCTCTTGGCGTCTGGGTTGGCACCGGCGTCGGCGGGGCACTGCTGCTCAATGGGCAACTGTGGCACGGGCCTACCTGGACCGCGGGCGAGATCGGCCAGACCGTCTTGTTTCCGGGCGCACCCCACGGGCATCGAACACTGGAAGAACTCTGCAGCCGCAACGGGATCGTGTCGTCGATGCGCGCACGGGCCGGGTTCCATCCCGCGAGCCGCTTTCATGAGCTGTTGGACGAGGAGCAGCGCGGCGAGGCGATCGGCTCCGGGGCCATCGCGAAGTTGTGGCGCGACGGCGACTCGCTCGTCCGTGAGTCGATCGACGCCGCGGCGGAGTTGCTCGGTGTGGCCATTGCCAACCAGGTCACGATGCTGAGCGTGGACTGCGTCGTGCTTGGTGGTGGCGTGAGCGAAGCGCTTGGCGCGCCGTTCGTGAAGCAGGTGCGCGCATCGTTCCAGCGACATGTCTTCCCCGACACACTGCGCAACTGCGACATCGTGTTGAGCGAACGTGGCGGCGATGCGGGCGTGGTCGGCGCCGCTGCGCTGGCGCGGGAGAGGGTGTAGGGCCCCATACTTGTCACGAGCGGTCTCAGGTTATGGGCGCTCTCTGGGCTTCCACCCGAATCGTTGAAGATCTTGACAGCGTAAGTCGGGGGGGGGGGTACACTGACTGAGTTGGGATTGACCTGCAGAAAGGCACGAAAAATGAAATATCGATTCGGTTGGAGCGATTCTGCCAAGGCTGGCGCGATTGTCGCGACCGCCGCCGTTGCTTACTTCGCGGGGGCGCAGGGAGGACCTGTTCTCACCTATCACTGGAACACAGTGTGTACGCGAGACGGGCTTTGTGCCGGGCCGTACAACGTCTGTGATGGGGCTGAATTGGGACTTCGGTGCAGGTACTGCAGCGACCCTCAGCGACAGTTCTTCTGCGAGTTCCAGTTGTCGAGGGAATGCGCCGATTATGTCGACGGGTCGTTCAACGACTGTGGATTCCGCATGATGGGGACATGCGACGAGTTTGGCAAGTGCGTTGGCGAGCCGATTGGGGAACAGCGCTGCCAGCGAGCCCGCTGCCTGAACCCATGAGTCGGGGCGGTGGAACCTTGGCTGAGTTGGGACTTTCATGCCGGCGAGCTGCGCGTCTGGGTGTTGCGGCGATCCTCTGGCTGTTCCTTTTCTCTGAGCCGGCGCACTCGATTCAGTCCGGAGTTCGGAGCAGACTGGACTCGATTCCCGCATTGGCTGAGGCGGTGCGTCGCTCGGAGGATTTCGCACGGGGTGTCCGAAGCGTCTGGATGGTTGAGAAGACTGCTGGTCAATCAGTGACGACTGAGATCCTGGAGATTTTCGCAGGCCGTGACGAAACAGTCATTCGTTCATTGGAGAGTGAGCCGGCGGACGCGGAGCAGAGTGCGCACAGCGCACGCACGATCTCCGCATGGGTTTGGATGGCCCAGGACGGAGTGTTGCTCCGATTCGGTCGGGAGGGGGATGTGGTCGTGACGGCTTCCTTCTCTGGAAGCACGATCGGCCAGGACATCGGTCGCGTGGCGCGGCTGAGCGACGCCCGGCACCCGGGGCGCTGGTGGACCTCAGTAGGCGATAGCGCTGCCATTGCCGCCAGCAGGCCTGTAGGGACGTTTGATGAGCAGGCCGATGGCAGTGTGTGGATCGGGTATCGCGGACCACTCTTCGACGGGGAGCCTGAATCGGGGGCGCCTCCTTTCCGGATCCGGGTGGGGCCGAACGGCGTGCTGGGATGGAAGTCGACCCCACCTGAGCCAACGGACAAGACAGAGCCGTACTTGATGGGGATCGACCTCGAGATCGACCCTCCGCGAGGTGAGTGTCCCTTGCCACCGCGAGCGGTGCGGACAGGGTCGGTGTTCATCCCCGGATCACCGTCCACGATCTCGGAGTCTCGAACTGAGTACACGCTGCGCCACTGGAATCGGCCGGACGACATCGAGGACACCATCAAGGCGATCATCGGCAATCTGCGTCAGCGGTCTTCCATCGTCTTCGACCAGCGGAGCGGCATCGGGTACTCCGTTGGCGGCAAGCGCGCCCGCGTCGACGGCGTTGATCATGTTGTCTCGCCACCAGAGGCCACGTGCGGGACATCGGCCGATTTGCTGGATCGACTCAGTGGCGAGACGAGCGAGTCGGCATTTGCGAGCGTGGTGGAAGTGGTCCGCACCGAGGGGCATCGCCCGCCGAGTGCCGGGGCGATCGCTGCAGTGGGTCCGACCTCTGATGGGAAAGTCCCCGGCGATTCTGGGATTTTCATGCCGGTCATTTCGTGGGCTGCCGTGCTTGGCGGCCTGACCCTCATCGGCGCGTTCGGTCGGAAGATGCGCGGCGAGCGACCGGGGGCGAATCGTCGGAGGCGGCTCTCGTACTTGACCGGCGGGGTGGGTGTCGCTGCACTTGGGATCGGGTTGCTTGTCAGCCAACCAATCGGGGACGGGGACATTGCCGCTGGCGGAGTGATAGACCTCGGCACCGTGGCGAGCGGCCCCAATGGCGCGGAAGCCTCCAAGACTGTCCGCTGGCGCAACGCATCAAGCCAGGCGGTGCATATTGAACAGATTGTGACCGACTGCAGTTGCCTGCACGCGACTGCGTCAGCCGTTGATGTCGATGCGGGCGACTCCATTGACTTGACCTTCCACATGGTGCTAGCACGCCCGGAAGTCAGGGCTGTGGGCGCCACGATGGTGTTTTCGGGGGCGGACCCCATTCGGTGGACTGTCAAGGGTGAGGGTGTTGGACGCGGCGCGATTCACTCCCTTCTCCACGACCACTCGCTGGTCGTTGGGAAGCCCGGACGGTATGACCTCCTCGTGCTGGGTGCGCAGGGTAACCCGCCGCGGGTGCGACTGGAGGTGCCTGAGGGGGTTGTCGGTCGTTTCGAGGGCGCGCGGCTGCTTGCGGCAGCCCCCCAGCCGACGGCTTCGAGGTCAGGGTCTCCGGACGAATCGGCTTCAGAGGGCGTGTCGGCGAGCGATGCTGCGCACTGGCACTTTCGATTCACTTTGACCGCTGAATCAGCTTGTCGGTTGGGGAGCGATCCCAGTTGGCGCCCTTACGGGCTGAAAGGAGTTCTCGATGATGGCAGAGTCGTCACAGATTGGTTTGTCCTGCAGGACAAATGAGCCGGTGGGGAGGACGGGTCGGGGGCTTGCGTTTGCACCAGTTGGTGCATGCATGCTCGCCATCGCGAGTCTGGCACTCCAGAATGCACAGGCCGCGGCCCAAGGGGAACGGGTGCAATCGGCAGAGCAGGCGGAGGAGATGATCGTCACCATCGCGAGTTCGTTTGCGAGCCGACTGTCGGAGCGAGACACAAAGGTTCTCGCCGACCTCATCAGGGTTCCTACGGACCGGCTCGGCGAACTGGACACCCTGTTCCGTCAGTATTCCGCGACCGTCGACACACTCAGGGATCGGGCACAGGAGATCATCGCCGAGTACGGGCTTGCGCCCGCCTTGATGGGGGCTCGCGCGGGAGAGCCGGGATTTGATGGCGGAGCCGAGGCATACACACGCGGGGTTCGCCTCATCCAAAGCGAAGTCGTCCGCAAGGTGTACGGGGCGCGGGCCTCGTTCCTCGAGAGTGTCGTGTCTTTGGTGGACAAGCCGGACCCTGACCGCGCGCGAGCATTTGAGGTTGTTGCACGAGAAATGGATGTACGGTCGCGTGGCCCCGACTTCCCCGATCCCTGCCGGATCCTGATCGCCAGCCGCAAGCGTGACCGCGTGTACTCCGAGCTGCTCGCACCTGAGGTCACCCAACCGGATGAACTGGTGGTCCAGTTCATCACACAGGCGCGACTGGAGCGCGAGCATGGCGCTGGTCCCGGGACGGTGGCCTCCGCGATCGCGAGTTACTTCGATTGGGTGGCGAGTCTCCCCGCCCTGGATGCAGCCCGCGTGTTCCCTCGCTGGGAGGACCTGCAGGACGGTGGAGAGGGGCCGCGAGCGGCGATCCGCCGAGCGCGGGCAAAGGTGGAAGTGGCGAATCAATACGGAGAGGCGATCGCCGCGGGGATCGAGCAGGAACTCGGCGCCAGGCACGGGGCCGAGAGCGGCAAGCAGGCGGCATTCCAATGGCGTCGGGATTGGCGCGCGGGTCGGTGGCCACAGTTTTTCGGGGTGAGCGAGATCGAGCGCGCGATGACGTTTCTGGGTAACCAAAAGCTTGAAGAGGAGCTTGCGGGAGTGATCCAGGTCGCTGGCTCCGATGCCATGGAGCGCTTGGAGGCCGCCGATCAGCTCGTCGCTTCGGCCTACCGCCGACTGTGGGATCCGGGCCCGCCCGCTCCTCCAGGCGCTCCCGGTGCGGCGGAAATGGATGCGGCGTGCGCGGCGCGAATCCGTGTGCTGGATGAGGGTCTGGACTCGTTCGGTGCGCTGCTGGCGGGTTCAAGCTTTGAAGACCGCTGGCGCGAATGGGTCATTGGCGTCCGCGCCAACCGCGATTCGGCCTGGTATGTCTACTGACGGCATCAGGGCTCTGGCAACTGCTGCTGCTTGTGCATCGGGCGTGGTGGCGCTGCTGACGCTGTCGTTGGCGATAGCTGGCGCGGGCGCGGCGGCTAGCGGCGCTTGACGATCCGCAGCGGCGGTTGATCGACATGACTGAGCGTGAACGCCATGCCGGGAAGGGCCGCGGCCAGGCGCTCGCCGAGGATCGGAAGGTACGGGCGCTCGCTTTCGGTGTGTCCGCAGAGGATGACATCGACGCCGGCGGCGCGCGCGCGCAGGACCTCGTGGTGCTTCATTTCGCCGGTGACGAAGAGCGTCGCGCCCCTGTCGATCGCCGCGTCCAGCATCGACTCGCCGCTTCCGGCGCAGATGCCCACGATTGTGTGCTTGCGCTTGGCATCAGTCGCCGAGACCTGCACCTGTTCCACGCCGATCATGGAGATGAGTCGACGGGAGATGGCGTCGGTGGTCGCTGCCTTCGTGAGCACGACCAGGCGGCCCGCGCCCTCGGTCGCGCTGGTGCGCGGCGTGCCTGACTCGATGTGGATCGCCGGTTCTTCGTACGGGTGCGCGCGGCGGAGTGCCGCGAGTGCGCCCGGAAGCGTGGCCGTGGAGCACGGCATTTCCAGGCGGACTTCGCTGACGGACTCCAGTCGACCCGCGGCGCCGACGACTGGCTTCGTGCCTTCGCCACCCATGAAGGAGCCCGTGCCCGGCGCGGCGAAGGAACAGTGCGTGTAGTTCCCGATGCGGCCCGCACCCGCACGGGCCATCGCGTCGCGGACAGCGTCGGTGGCATCGGCGGGGACATGGGTGACGATGCGCAGCGCCTCGGGTTCCGGCAACGCGGTGGCGGGAATCAGCGGCGCGCGGCCGCCGTCGCCCACGGCCCATGCAAGCATGTCGTTGACACCGTTGGCGGCGTTGTCCAGCGCGGTGTGGGGCGAGAGGAGGGCGATCCCGGCGCGAGCGGCCTCGAAGGCGGCGCTCCCGGCGGCGACTGAGCGAGTCTTCACGAAGAGCGGCGGGTGGTAGGCGACGATGGCCTGCACTCCAAGATCGATCGCCTCCTCCAAGACTTCCGGCGTGGCGTCGATGGCGAGGAGGACGCGCGAGCAGGCGGCGCTGGCATCGCCAGTGATGAGCCCCACATTGTCCCAGTCCTCGGCAAGATGGAAGGGGGCCAGTTGGTTGAGCGCCCCAAGGAGGTCGCCCACCGTGCCGGGGGGAGCGGCGGTGGTGGATTTCGCCGGGCGGCGAGATCGGGCGCTGGCCGCCTTGCCTGCGCGGCTTGCCTGGCCCGTGCGCGAGGGCTTGCGGGGAGTCTTCTTGGCCATTTGGTGGTTCCTTCGCCGTTGGGTCATCGCCTGACTTGCACCGAGCCGATGCAATCGTATATTCGCACCGGGGCCACGGTTGGCCCCCGATTCATCCCTGCGCCTGATGCTCGAGGCTGCGCGTGGTTCGACAGCCAAGCCTCGTGTCCCCAGGCGCAGCACAAGGAGGTGCCCGTGCACGCGATTGGCCCCACTGTCGTCCCTCACCTCTCGCCGATGACTGACGATTCCAACGCAAGTCCCGGTGACGCTCCCGCGGCGCGCGGCAAGCGGGAGCCCAAGCCATCCAGGGGCAAGTCCAAGTCTGGCGCCAAGGATGTCCGCAAGCATTTCGTGCTGGACACCAATGTGCTCCTGCACAATCCGAACTCGCTCTTCAAGTTCGAGGAACACGAGGTGGTCATCCCGTTGGCGGTGATCGAGGAGCTGGATCGATTCAAGAAGAACAACGACGAGACGGGCCGCAACTCGAGGCAGGTGATCCGTGCGCTGGATCGATTGCGCGCCAATGGCCACCTCTTCGAAGGCGTGGCGTGGAACCCGACCGGCGGCACCGTGCGAGTGCAGCGCGCGCAGCCGACGGAGAACTTCGCGTTTGACCTCACGCACCCAGATCACCGCATCCTCAATGTCGCCTATCGACTCAAGGCCGAGGGGATGCACACCGTCTTCATCTCCAAGGACATCAACGCGCGCGTGAAGGCGGATGTGCTGGGGATTCCCGCAGAAGACTTCGAGCACGACCGCGTGGACGCCGACTGGCTGAACACGGGGTATGTGACGATCGAAGTGCCCACCGAGATGATCGACACGCTCTACGCGGAGCGGCAGTTGCCTTGTGAGCAGGTGGAGATGCTCTCGCGTGTCGGTCCCGATGGTGAGGTGGTGAAGGGGGGCGAACTCATCGCCAACCAGTTCGTGATCCTGGTGGACTCGCGAGACCCGTCTCACACCGGGCTGGCTCGACGGCTGGCCGACACGATGCACCTGATCCCGGTGAGCGGCCCACGCAAGCCGATCTACGGCATCATCGCGCGCAATGTCCAGCAGACGATGGCGATGGACTTGTTGCTGGACGACGAGATTCGCATTGTCACGATGATCGGCGCGGCTGGCACGGGCAAGACGCTCCTGGCCCTGGCGGCGGGGCTCCAGAAGTGCGTGAGGGAAGAACGGTTTGACAAGCTCCTTGTCGCGCGGCCGATCATGCCGCTGGGCCGGGACATCGGCTATCTCCCCGGCGACAAGGACGAAAAACTCTCGCTGTGGATGCAGCCGATCTTCGACAACTTGACCTACCTGGTGAGCATGCGCGGCGAGCGCGGCAACGAGCCCGACGGCAAGAACGCCGAGCAGCGCATCGACTCGCTGGTCGCCACAGGCAAGGTGGTGCTGGAGCCGCTCACCTACATCCGCGGCCGAAGCATTCCCAAGCAGTTCTTCATCGTGGACGAAGCGCAGAACCTGAGCCCGCACGAAGTCAAGACCATCGTGAGCCGCGTCGGCGACGGCACCAAGATCGTGCTCTGCGGCGACATCGGGCAGATCGACAATCCGTACCTGGACAGCGCCAGCAACGGGCTGTCCCATGCGATTGAACGCCTCAAGGGCCAGCGCATCGCCGGCCATGTCACGCTGGCCAGGACCGAGCGCAGCGAGCTGGCCAAGCTGGCGGCGGAGGTGTTGTAGGGCGAGGGGTCTGCAAGCGGTTGGTGCCCGCAGATTGGAATCAAAACGAGCCTTCGGAAGGGCCGTCTTGATTCTGATTGGCATGGCGCGGGGTGGGAGAGCGGAAAGCACGACGCCGAGGGTTTCGCGTTTGGCCCGGGATCTGCTACAATCTCGCGTTCAGCCGGTGGCCTCAGTCGTATCTGAGTTCGTGCCGGCGACCCGCAATCAAGGTTGTGGTGAGGAGTAGCGCGTGGTCCAAGGCGATGCTTTGGGGCGCGGCGTTTCTTGCCTTTGACCTCATGCGGTCTCCGACAGGCCATAGGCCAGAAAGCACTTGATTGTCTACTCAGTTTGTTTCGCTCGGGTTGGTCGCTCCCATTCTTCAGGCCCTTCGCACCGAGGGGTACGAAACCGCAACACCCATCCAGGCTCAGGCGATCCCGCCGGCGCTCGCGCACCGCGATGTGCTTGGCATCGCGCAGACGGGAACAGGCAAGACTGCATCGTTCGTGCTGCCCATGATCGAGCGGCTCGAGTCGGGCCGCGCCCGGGCCCGGATGCCGCGCTC
>SXOD01000058.1 GCA_005776885.1 Planctomycetia bacterium | reverse complement strand
GGAGCAGGAGCAGGAGCAGGAGCAGCCGCGGGTTCGGGAGCAGGACTGGAAACGGAATCGGGAGCATGCATCCCAAGCGTCTGCGACGCCGTGCGAATCTGCGCCTCAAATCGCCGCGCCCGTGCAGCCTCCAGCGTCCGCGGGTCGCGTCGCATGCCCGCGGTCGTCGCGGCGGCACGCGCGCGAAGCAATTCAATGGTGTCCGACCCCATCGACCACGGCGCGCCGGCGGGCTGGGCCAGCGCAGTGTGTGCATCCACCCAGCCATGTTCTGGCGACCACCGCTCCCATCGATCCTCGCGAAGCCGATGGATCCAGTTGCCGCGACCGACATAGGGGTCGCCGAATGACTCGTCGGTGCATGGCCGGTCGGTGGATGCGTCAGCGTCGGCGGCGCTGGCTGCCAGCGATTGGACAAGCGCCGCTTCGCGTTCCGCCAGCGATCCCTCGCCCGCGGCCTCGGGCGCAGGCAGCGCGTGGTCGGGGAGCAGGGCAAGCAGTTCGCGATCATCGATGAAGAGCGCGGACCCTGAAAGAGCCCCAGCGAGCCAGCCGCTGGCCGCCGGCGCATCGTCGGCATCCATCGTGGCCGCACTCAGTGCGGCGACCTTCATCCCCGAAAGCACGACCCGGTGCTGCGCAGCATCAAGACGCGACTGCGCGGCCAGCGTCACGACACCCCAGATTGGCTCCCGCGCTCCCACATCCTGCGGCGTGAGGATCAATCGATACACGCAGCGGATCGTGGCGGTGCCATCCTTGAGTTCGTCGATGTGCGGCGTGCTCAGGCACAGCGTGAAGTTGGGGTCGCGGATGGACCGCGGCCATCGCGACTCCTGATCGTCCGCTGCGAACGCCCCGCGTGCGATCAGGAGTGCCAACATCCAGGTGGTGACGGCGCAGCGCACGGCCGGATCGTAGGCGCGGCCCCGGTGGCGGGCGCCAATCGACGCTCGCCGCTCGACGCTCGCCGCGTCAGCAGGCTTCGACCAGCATCGTGACGGCGTTGCCGCCGCCCAGGCAGAGGCTGCAGATCCCGCGCTTGCCGCCGGTGCGGTGGAGCGCATGCACCAGCGTCGCCAGGACACGGGCACCCGAGGCGCCGATGGGGTGGCCCAACGCCACGCCGCCGCCGCCGATGTTGAGCTTCTCCTGCGGGATGCCCAGCGGCCGGATGTTGCACAGCACCTGCGCCGCAAACGCCTCGTTGAGCTCAAAGAGGTCGATGTCAGCAACCGTCAGCCCGTTGTCCTTGAGCACTTTCTCCACGCCCAGCTTTGGCGCAAAGAAGATGTCCTTGGGAGCCACGCCAACCGTGTTGAAGCAGACGATCCTGGCCAGTGGCTTCGCGCCCAGCGTGGCCGCAGCCGATTCGCTCGCCACGACCACCGCCGCCGCACCATCGCTGATCTGGCTGGCATTGCCGGCCGTGATCGTGCCGTCCGCCTTGAACGACGGCCGCAGCTTGCCAAGCACTTCAGGCGTGGTGTCCGCGCGGAATCCCTCGTCGTTCTCCAGGCCGGCCTTCTGCTTGACCTGCTCCGCCGAGAGCGCCACGATCTCCTTCTTGAACCAGCCCTCGGCGGTCGCCCTGGCGGCGCGAGCGTGGCTCTGCGCGCTGAACGCATCCTGGTCGGCTCGCGAGATGCCGTGCGACGACGCGATGTGTTCGGCCGCCAGGCCCATGCCCCAGTTCTCGAATGGGCATCGCAGCCCGTCAAACTCCATGTGGTCCTGGAAATCGGTCTTGCCAAACTTCACGCCCGCGCGCACATGCGCGAAGTGGGGGGCCAGGTCCATGTTCTCCATGCCGCCGGCAACGACCAGGTTGGCCATTCCCGCGCGGATCGATATCGCCGCCTGCATCACCGCCTGCAAGCCGGAGCCGCACACCTTGTTCACCGTGACCGCGCTCAGCGTGTCAGGGAGTCCGGCCTTGAGGCCAGCCTGCCTCGCTGGATTCTGCCCCAGCCCAGCCTGCAACACGCATCCCATGACGCACTCGTCGAAGCCGTGCTGGCGAGCACCCTGGACATCCTCGACGGCCGCGGCGATGGCGAACGCACCAAGCTGCGGCGAGGGAATTCGAGAGAGGCTGCCACCAAACTTGCCGATGGGCGTGCGACGCGCGGAGAGGATGAGGGCGTGGCCCGTGTGGCTGGTCTGGCTGTTCTGGCTGTTCATGGGGGGGCGGATGATAGCCTTCAAAGCCCGCTCACCGACCGCAACGAGGACCCTCCATGCGACATCCAGAGGTCGTCACCGACAACCTGAACAGCCTGCAGAGCCACATCCTCGCCGAGGAAGCGAAGTATCCGCGCGCCGCTGGCGACTTCTCCTGGATCATCTCGGCCATCGGCCTCGCGGGCAAGGCCATTGCCAACCGAGTTCGCCGCGCGCGGCTGACCGGCGCGCTGGGGAGCGTCGGCGCGGAGAACGTGCAGGGCGAAACACAGCAATCCCTGGATGTCATCGCCAACGAGACGCTGATGCAGTGCCTTGGCAGCCGCGCGAACATCGCCGTCATGGCCAGCGAGGAGGACGAGGAGCCCACCATCCTTCGCACCGGTTCGCAGGGCGGCAAGTACTGCGTCCTCTTTGACCCGCTGGATGGATCAAGCAACCTGGACGTGAACGGCCCAGTCGGCACGATCTTCTCCGTCCTGCGCAATCGCCCGGATGAGCCGGACGCCGAACGCACGATTTGCCAACCTGGTTCCCAGCAAGTCGCCGCGGGATACATCTTGTACGGCCCCAGCACCGCGCTGGTCATGACCACGGGCCATGGCACTGACCTGTTTGAGCTGGATCCCTACCTTGGATCGTTCATCCTGGTGAAGCGGGGGCTCCGCATCCCCGAGCGCCACAAGGTCTATTCCATCAACGAGGCGTACGCGGAGACTTTCCCGGCGTGGTGCCGCGCCTACTTGGCGCACGCGCACGCGAGCGGGTACTCGTCCAGATACATCGGTGCGCTGGTGGCCGATGTGCACCGCATCCTGATGTCCGGTGGGGTGTTCCTGTATCCGCCGACCGCCAAGCACGCCAGCGGCAAGCTGAGGTTGCTCTACGAGGCCAACCCGATCGCGATGATCGTGGAGCAGGCCGGTGGCCGGTGCTTCAGCGGAGACATTCGCACGATGGATGTCCAGCCCCAGAAGTTGCACGAGCGCGTGCCGCTCCTCGTCGGGTCTTCCGGTGAGGTGGACGACATTCTTGGATTCATGGGACGCTGACCCTCGCCGCGTGGGCTCGCCACGTGGGCTCGCCGCGTGGGCTCGCCGCCAGCATGCCGAGGCGACGCCCCTGCATGGTCAACGGGTGGCCAGGCACGCGCGGAAGCGGGGGTCTTCCACCGCCTCCTCGAGGCAGTCCACGAGCGCGGGCTCGAAGTGTGCCCCGGACTTGGACTTGATCTCCGCGATCGCCTCGTCCAGGGGCCACGCGTCCTTGTAGACACGCGCGGAGATCAACGCATCCAGCACGTCGGCGATCGCCACGATCCGCGCGCCAAATGGGATCTCCTCTCGACGGAGCGGCCGAATCGTCCCATCATCGCGCGGGATCGCGGGGTAGCCCGTGCCATCCCATCGCTGGTGGTGATGATGGGCGACGGCCTCGGCCAGTGCGTCGAAGGGGGTCACGCCCGAGCGGAAGAACTGGGCGCCCGCCGACGTGTGTCCGTGCATGAGGAGCCGTTCGTCGGCGCTGAGCGGGCCCGACTTGGTCAGGATCCGGTCGGGGACGCCCACCTTCCCGACGTCATGGAGCTGTGCCGCGTGACGAAGCGACTGCCGATCGATCGGTGCGGCCGAGTCCCACTCGTGTGATCCGGTCGCGACGCGATGGCGCGCGTTCCACCGGTCCAGGATGCGGACGGAGATCTCGCCGACGCGTTGGGCGTGTTCATGCGTCTCGTCGGGGTCTCGCAGTTGCACCATCCGGAGCATGCGCGCAATGAGTGATTCGGTGAGTGTCGCGCGCTCCAGATGCGCCCCAAACAGCGCGGCCACGGCGCGAAGGGCATCGACGTCGGAAGGCTGAAACTCCCGTTCCCGCCCAGACTCGAGGTCGACTGGCTCCGCGGCGCGCATCCGGGCGAGAAGCTGCCCGTTGCTGGAAAGCACGTCAACTTCCAGCATGGTCGATCCCGCCCCTCCCGTCGCCTTGGGGACGGATGGCTCCAGTTCGGTGCCTGCGATCAGTCGATCCCGCAGGCGGGCCTGTTCTTGCAGCCCTTGCAACCCGTCGTGCGTGAGGTGCGTGTGGGCGGGCTCGCCCACATCACCCACCAGCAACCGCGCCGACGCCCCGCGAGCCCCCAGCAGTTCGCAGACGCCTTGCACGCAGGCTTGCGAAAGTTCCGACGTCTCGTGCAGGCTCGTGAACTGGTCGGTCATCCGCTCAAACGTCGTGAGCTGGTCCTTGTTGGCGCCGGCCATCACGCCCAGGTCCCTGTGCGTCCGGAGCAGGTTCTTGTGTTCCCGGTCGAGCCGACGGTTGACGTGGTCCAGTTCGAGGAGGCGGGACGTCAACTGCTCACTGAGCGCCGACACGGCCTCCGTGATGTGCACGACTTCCAGCGGGCCGGCGGGTTCCAGGCGGAATGGCTGTCCGGTTTCACGCACCCGGTCGGCTTCGGCACGGAGGTCCTCCAGGGGCCGCACCAGGCGGCGAACGGAGGAGTGCCAGAGGGCCACGATGACCAGCACGAAACACGCGCCGGCCAGGATGGTCGTCTGCAGCAAGCTCGCCGCCAGGCGGTCAGATTCGATCGCGGCCGCCCGCGCCTCGACTTCGAGCCGCCGTTCTTCGGCGAGGACATCCAGGTGGAGCGACTCGATGGCCGGGAGATATTCGGCACTTCGCGTGGCCAGTAGCCTCGAGACGAGCCCATCAGCCCGCGCGCCGGCAACCTGGCCGCTCGCGGCACGGATGCCTGACATGACGTTCGTGATTTCCAGCTTGGCGTCCTGGAGGAAGGCGTTTGACCTCAGCAGCACTGGGGCCTCCGGGCCAAGCAGCGAGTCGTCGATGGCCCGCCTGAGCGACTCGCCTTCCTCGAGGGCGCGCCCCGCCGCACCAAACTCGGCATTCTCGAAAAAAGCGCTGGCGAGGCGTTCGAACGAGCCAACGGCATAGGAGATGGACCAAAACCGGACCTGCGCCTCGCGCAACGAGCTGGCATCCATGGCCGCCGTCCTGAGACGGCCTGCTTCCGCACCGACATAGGCCAGCAGGGCCAGCCCCAATGCGCCCACCGCAACGAGCACGGCACCGATGCCTTGCCCGATGCGGCGCCTCACGCCGCTCCGGTGTTCCCGCCCGTGGCGGCCGCCTCCGCCTGGGGGGCGACCGCCTGTGCTGGGCGTTCACAATCGAAATGGAGTCGATCTTCGCCATCCCGTCGCGTCGCCCGGATGGTGTCGCCGGCACGGAAGTCCTCGGACAGCAGGGCCTCGGCCAACGGGTCCTCGACAAACTGCCCGATCGCCCGGCGAAGCGGCCGGGCGCCGAAGTCGGGGTTGTAGCCCTTGTCGATGAGGAAGTCCTTCGCGGGCTGGTCCAGGTCCAGCTTCATCTGACGGTGGCCCAGCCGCTCGCGCAGCTTGCCCAGCTCGATCTCGATGATCTGCACGAGATCGTCCTTGATCAGCGGCCGGAAGACGATGATCTCGTCCAGGCGGTTGATGAACTCGGGGCGGAAGAACTTCTCGGCCTCCGAGAGGAGCGACTTCTTGATCCGTTCGTAATCGACCACCTCCGTGCGCTTGCCGAAGCCGAAGCTGGATCCGCCCTTAATGAGGTCAGCGCCGATGTTGCTCGTCATGATGACGATGCAGTTCTTGAAGGAGACGTGCCGCCCGAGGCTGTCGGTGAGGCGGCCTTCCTCCGTGATCTGCAGCATCATGTTGAACACGTCGGGGTGGGCCTTCTCCACCTCGTCCAGGAGCACGACGGAGTAGGGGCGTCGACGGACCCGCTCGGTGAGCTG
>SXOD01000057.1 GCA_005776885.1 Planctomycetia bacterium | reverse complement strand
CTTGGTGGCCGGGCGCTGGCTGTCGTTGTAGTAGTCGGGTACGGTGATGACCGCTCGCTCCACCTTTTCGCCGAGGTAGTCCTCCGCGACCTTCTTGAGTTCCTGCAGCACCATCGCCGAGACTTCCGGCGGTGTGTAGGCCTTGCCGCGGATGTCGACCTTGACCAGTTCGTCCTGGCCGCCGACGACGCTGTACGGGACGGTCTTCTCCTCCGAGACGACTTCGTTGTGGCGACGCCCCATGAATCGCTTGATGGAGAAAACGGTGTTCTTCGGGTTGGTCACCTGCTGGTGCCGCGCCGGCTGCCCGACGAGGCGCTCGCCCTTGTCGGTGAAACCGACGACGCTCGGCGTGGTCCGATTGCCTTGCGCGTTGATGAGGACCTTTGGCTGTCCGCCTTCCATGACGGCGACGCAGGAGTTGGTGGTTCCCAGGTCAATGCCGATGATCTTGCCTGTTGAGTTGTTGGTTGACATGATTCGTG
The DNA here is from genome assembly GCA_005776885.1 of Planctomycetia bacterium. Lineage (GTDB taxonomy): Bacteria > Planctomycetota > Phycisphaerae > Phycisphaerales > SM1A02 > SXOD01. Next base: position 31,860 of record SXOD01000057.1, on the reverse strand, counting down.
TTCCTTCTTTCAGCCTCCGGGAGGCTCGAATCGATGAAGTAGCAAACGGTGTGCCAATTGATCCCGGCAGCCCCGGCCCACCTCGAATCTATCCTTCCCGCCCCATGAGCGGCTCCGAGCACAGACACGAGTACCCGGAGGAACTGATCGCTTCCCTGCTTGCGACTGCGGCTCGGGCGCTGGAGTGGATGGTGCCGAAGCCCGCGTACCGTGCCTCGCTGGCCAAGTCTGACGGCAGCCCGGTGACCGCCGCCGACGTGACGGTCCAGCTGCTGCTCCTCCACGAGCTTCGCCGCCGCGCGGGCGCGGTCCGTGTGATTGCCGAGGAGTCTGCAGCGTCTCTTGGCGATGACGCTGGGGCGTGGATGCTGGTCTCGCAGGCGCTTGAGGAATTTCGCCCGTGGTCAGGCTTGGCCAGCGGGACAGCGGCGGATCTCGGCTCGGCCCTGGCCTGGGGTCGGGAGGCCGCGCGTGACGAATACTGGAGCATCGACCCAATCGACGGCACCAGTGGGTGGGTGGCCGGTCGGGCGTACTGCGCATGCGTCGCGCTGGTCAAGGGCGGCCGAGCACAGGCAGGCGGCATCCTCATGCCGCCGCCGCCACGGGACTGGCATTCCATTCCCGCCGTCCGCGATGGGATCTTCCTGACGGCCTCGATCGGTGAGGGGTGCCGCAGCCGGTCACTCGAGGCCGGGCAGGTGGGAAACACGATCGGTGCGGTTCGCCGAGGTCCGGTCCACCATCCGCCGGTGTGGCTGTGCTCCGTCCGGGGCGGTCCCCGAACGGAGCGGGGACGACGGGTCTTGGCGCGCGCGGCACCCGGGTCCCAGCCGCTGCCGATCGACAGCCAATGCAAGTATGGGCTTGTGGCGCTTGGCCAGGGAGACGTGGCGTTTCGCGTCGCGCGCACTGGCTCCTCGCCTGAGCAAGCCTGGGATCACGCCGCCGGGATGCTCGTGGCCAGCGAGGCTGGTGCCAAGTCCAGTGACGTGATGGGCAAGGAGATCGACTTTGGCCCCGATGGGCTCATGAGCCGTACGACGGGCACCCTGGCTTGTGCCGGGGAGCTGCACCAGCCGATCGTGGATGGGATCGCCGTGGAGTTGCGGAGCAACGAGTGAGTTCCTCGCGGCCTCGCTCCATCAGCACGCCACGCCGGGTGGTAGCGGTGGCCGCGATCCTCCTGGCCACGGCATGCCTGATCGCCGGGTGGATCGTGCCGACCACGGTCGTGGTGCAGTGGATGGCCTGGGCTCCACGCGCGCTCGTCATCGCCGCCGCACTGGCGGGGGTTGCGGCCTCCATGGGTCGATGGAGGTTGGTTGGCACATCGATCCTCGCCGTGTCACTGGTGCAGTCGTGGAGCACCACCGCCGCGTGGCGCCCCGTCCCATCCCTGGACGGGGCCATCTCAATCATGCACGTGAACGCTCGGCATCCTGGACGGATGGCCGCGGACTGGGCGCGCGCCCTGACCGGCCTTGACGCCGATGTCATCGTGGTCACCGAGTGCGGCCGACTCGCGGGCACTGGACTGGATGAGGCGTGGCGCAGCGAGGGGCGCTCCGTCATTCAGCGCGGCAACGCAATGGTGGCCTCGCGACTGGCATGCGACGTCGCTCGATCGCTCGGCGTCGGTTCTGGGGTGCAAGCCACCTGGTTCCGGCTCCAGCTGGCTCCCGTTGGGACGATGGACCTGGTGGCCGTCGACCTCCCGTCATCCGCATCGGAGTGCCGCACCCCTGCGCTCGAATCACTTCACCAGGCGCTGGCCTTGGAAGGAGCGAATCCCGACGTGATCGTGGGTGACTTCAACACCACGCCGATCGCGCCGCAGCGAGTCCTGCTTCCCGATGGCGTCGAAGCGTTTTCGGTGGCCGGCTCTGGGTGCGGCAGCACATTTCCGCGTGAATGGCCGCTGGTGCGGATTGACCAGACGCTGGTCGGGGCAGCATGGCAGCCGATCCGGGCGGAGACTTTTGATCCGGGCTTGGGGGCCCACCGGGGTCAGCTGGTGTGGATCCGGCTCATGGATCGCGCCGCAGCGCGGACCAGATGACCTTCCAGGGATTCGTGTCCGGGTCGATCACGTCCGAGTCGCTCAGCAGCGCCGCGTCCGAGTTCGTCGGGAGGGCCGTGAACTCGTCATGCAGCGAAGCCCACCATCGAACCGAGAGGTCGCCTCGCAGCACGTTGCTCCCAGTCGTGTGGTTCACGTCAAGCATGGAGCGGAATCCATCGGCGACCAGCACGTCATCCACGGAGAGCACGGCCAAAGACTTGGGGTCGCCGTTGGAGTGGAGGTGGCCCGCGTACTGGTAGTTGGTGAAGAACCGCATCCAAGGCGTGGCTGACGGACGGAAAATGTAGGCGTCACCCTCGACCTCGAGCGGGTGGTCTCCGCGGTGGCAGGGGCAGTAGAGCGCCTCGTGGGAATCCAGGCACGCACTGCCGCGATAGGCCAGCTTTCCCAGCCCGTCCCAGAGCTGCAGGTCGGCACTGGGTGAAGGTGCAGGGGTCGGTGCCGTCGCGAGGAGCATTTGGGGATCGCCCACGGTGGCGGCCATCGTCTCCGACGGACGGCCAATCTCCGCGAACCAGCTCCTCACCAGGCGTTGATTGTTCTGGTCCGAGTCAAGCGCGATCGCTATGCCGACGTGGCTCTGATTGGCAGCGCACATCAACCGCCGAGCCGCACTCTGCGCCTGGCTCAAGCCAGGCAGCAGAAGGCTCAGCAGGATCGACACGATCGCGAAGGTCACCAACAACTCGACCAAGGTCAGCCCGCGGCGGTGCCACGAGTCACTGATCCGATCGCCTGTGGCATCCCCACGATGCGTGCCCACAAAAGTTGGAGTGAAGTGCTCCTGGGCCAAGGCGTGTCCTCCGAGGTGGCCTTGTCGGAACAACCGGTGTCCAACAAGGCGTCGGACCCAATCCTCACAACCGTTGGACATTGTGACCTCATCGCGAGGAATTGGAAGTCGAATGGAATGTTTTTCATGAAGATTCTTCCGGGTACCCTCAATCTCTTCCCTTCACACCGAGTTCCAAAGATTCACTTGACTCAACCAAGTTTGGGGCTACCTTCAGGCCACGGAGGTTCTCAGGAGTTGTCTGTTTGGACAGCTACGCTGAGACAAAGAGCAGGAAAAGGTCCCTATGACGTCGGAAGATTCCAGAATTGAGTGGGCACTCATGCAGTCGGTCGCGCGAGGCGACGCTGCGGCGATCAATCGGCTCTACGACCAGTACGGGCGCTTCGTCTATCGGCAAGCTGCTCAGGTGTTGCCGCGCCGATCGGAGGCGGACGATGCGGTCCAGGACATTTTTGTCCAGTTGTGGCAGACCGCAGCGGCCTTTGACCCCGCAAAGTCTCGTCTGATCACGTGGGTGGCGTTGATGACCCGGCGCCACCTCATCGATCGCTTGCGGGCAGCCAGGAGCCGTCCGCGCCTGCAGTCCATCGGCGAGTTCGACGTCGCCGGCGGCGATTGGGGACCGGCCGCGCAGGGTGTCGCCCCGATCGATGACTTTGAAACAAGTTCGCTCCGACGCCGGGTCAGGTCGCTGCCCCCGTCGCAGCGAGCCGTCCTCGAGAAGGTGTACCTGGAGGGGAAGTCCATCCGGGAAGCTTCCGAGGCACTTGGTGTGCCCAAGGGCACCGTGAAGTCCGCGCTCAGCAGGGGTTTAGAGACCCTTCGCAGCGGGATTTCATCGGAATCCTTCGGTTGATGAAACAGGGACGCCTTTCCGTCCGAAAGGTGCGGTGAGGCAACAGTTGGAGGCTGGTGCTTCGATGCGGGAAAGGGCCAATGTGGCACCCCACATCGAGGTCGAGGAAAGGAAGAGGCTGACCGTGCGGCACGATCGTGCCAACCGGCCAGGATGATTTGTTGAGGGAACGATGAGCCCAGTTGATCGAGATGAATTGCTCGAACTCGCGCAGTTGGAGTTGCTGGGTGTCTTGGATGACACCGATGCCCTACGGCTGGAGTCACTCCGTCGCCAGGCCTCGCCCAGCCTTCGCGCCGAAGTGATCGACCTGCAGGCCGCCATCGCCGCGGACGACTCGCTGCTTCCCAGCGTCGAGCCTGATTCGGGCCTGCGTGCCCGAGTCTTGGCTGGCATTGCCGATGCGATCGACGCCCGCCGTCGAGAGGGTCTGACGCCACTGGCGTCGATCGGCTCGACGGCCGTGCCGCATTCCGATGTCGCGCCACCGCACGCCCACCAGCCGCGACGATCGACCCGGCGGGACGATGACGAGGCAGTCGCCGCGACGCTGCTTTCCGCCGCCCGTGAATCCAATACCGATTCCCTGGTCACCCGATGGCGCTCCAGCGCGCTGTTCTGGCGCGCGGCATCCGTCGCGCTCGGCGCCAGCTTGCTGGTCGTCCTCCTGGCCAACTATTCGCTGACCAATCGGGTGAGTCACATCAGTGAACTCGCGCTCGGTTCGGCCACGCGTGCCGACCTCAGTGCCGTCACCGGCCCTGCACTCGCACAGACCCTTCAGGGCGATGCGATCGTGCGCGGGATGGTGGCGGGACAGTCGATGAACGCCGCGGGCATCGTCCTGAAGTCGCCGCTGGCACAGAGCGGCCTCCTGGTCACGATGAACCTGTCGCCGCGCGCCTCATACGACGTGGTCGTGCGCACCGGCGCGGACTCCTGGACCATCCGTTCAGGCTTCACGCCGTCCGACGCCATCGACTCGATCGCACTCGATTTCAGCGTGGCGAACCTCGGGACCGGGAGCACGATCTCCGTCCTCGACCGAGAAACGGGCGAAGTCGTCCTCACCGCCGAAATCTGAATCACGACTCGGTCGACAGTCGGCAGTACCCCACCAGCATGGGGCGATCGTGGTCGTCGATGGCGATCCAGAGCACCAGACGTGTCAAAGGAACGGGCGCGGCCGATCCCCGTGGCGGCGCCGACGACGGTGACGACGGTGACGACGCCGACGACGGTGACGACGGTGAGTTCGACGAGGGTGCCACGACGATGCAGCAGGTGGCAGCCGGTGGCGGCGGACACTGGGCAAGCGTTGCCGGACCGAGGTCGGCCGGCGTCGTGCCGACGACGTCAAGCGGCGCGCCCTGGCCGGCCATGTCGATCAAGTGCTGATGGGCCGGTATGGCCACGAGCGGGTCCGCGCCGTTGAGCAGCGAGGGGGCGCGAGCAGCTGCCGGATGATCGAGTTCCAGGAGGAGTGTCGCCGCCGCCACCTGCGCGGCCTGCCGAGCAGCCTCCTCCTTCCAGGCACCGCGGTACTGCAGCCAGAGTGCCACGCCCACCGCGAGGGTGGCATACACCACCGGCCTCGTCCATCGACTTCGGGGCGACGCATTGGTTCGTGGGAGGAATGGCACGCAGGGACGATACGGGCGTCGCGTCGCCATTACGATGGGGGCACGATGGACGTGTGGCTCAATGGATCGTTCGTGACGCTTGAGGAGGCACGAATCTCGCTGTTCGACGCGGGACTGCAGCACGGCGTCGGCCTCTTCGAGACGATGCGGGCCTCACGCGGCCAGCTGGTGCAACTGGAGGAGCACCTGGACCGGCTGGCGTCCAGCGCACGCTCCCTGTCGCTCACCTCGGCCGTCAAGACGGAGCCGCTGGGCGACGCAATCCGCCAGTCACTTGATGCTGCTGCGTGCACCGAGGCGCGAGTCCGCGTCACGCTCACCGGTGGCGATCTCAACATGCTCTCCGCGATCCGGGCTGGTCGAGCGACGATCCACGACCCGACGATTGCGATTGTCGTGCAGCCGGCCACGGAGTATCCGGCCCAGCTCGCCCAGCAGGGGATTCGAGTTTCCATCGCCGAAGATCGCCTGAGTGACCACGATCGTGCGGCGTCGCACAAGACGCTCAACTACTGGCCTCGATTGCGCGCCCTCCAGGAGGCGGCCCAGTCCGGGTGCAGTGAGGCGCTCTGGCTCTCCACCCGAGGGCAGCTGGCCGGCGCCTGCACGAGCAACGTGTTTCTCGTCCGAGACGGGATGCTGGTGACCCCACTGGCGCGGGGCGATGCCGGGTGCGGGGAGGTGGCTCCGCCCGTGCTCCCCGGGACCGTGCGCCGCGCCATGATCCAATGGGCTGGCCGGGAAGGAATCCGCGTGGAATGCCGCGCCGTCCAGGCGAACGAAGTGATGTTGGCGGAGGAGATCGTGCTGACCAATTCCAGCTGGGGCGTGATGCCGGTGGCCGGCATCGAGGCGCATGACGTGGGATCTGGCGTTCCGGGGCCGATCGGGCGACGCATGCAGCGGGAGTGGGACCGAATGCTGTCGTCGGCGGGGTGACCGCAGGCGGGTTTCGTATTCTCGGCCAACGTCGTGACCGCCGATCGTCCCCATGTTTCACCGGCTCCCAACGGGTTTGTCCACCTCCACCTCCACTCGGAGTATTCGCTGCTTGATGGCGGCAATCGACTGAAGTCGATGGTGGCGAGGGTGAAGGCCCTCGGGATGGACGCCGTGGCGGTGACCGACCATGGCAATCTCTTTGGCGCGCGCGAGTTCGTCGCGTTGGCCAAGGCCGCGGGGATCAGGCCCATCCTGGGCATCGAGGCCTACGTGGCCGAGACCAAGGATGGGATGCCGTGCAGCCGGAGGGAGCGGGGCCCGGCTGTGCGCGCCGGCGGGGCGCACCTGGTGCTGCTCGCCAGGACGGACGAAGGGTGGCGCAACCTGGTGCGCCTCTCCAGCGATGCATTCGTCAACGGCTTCTACGGTCGCCCGCGCATGGATCGCGAAACGCTCGCCCTGAACGCGAAGGGGGTCATCGCGATCAACGGCCACCTCAACTCCTCGATCGCGGGTTGTCTCCAGCGGTTCGTGACGCAGGGCGGCCATGCCTGGTGGCAAGCCGCGCTTGACGAGGCTCGCTGGCACGCACAGACCTTCGGCGCGGACGAGGATGGCCAGCCCAGTTTCTTCGTGGAGTTGCAGCGCCACCTGCCAGAGCAGGAGCAGATCAACCCGCTGCTCGTGAAGCTGGCGAAGGAGCTGGGGCTGCCGCTGGTGGCTGACAACGATGCGCACTTCCTGCACGCGGAGGACCACGACGTCCACGACACCCTCTGCTGCATCTCGATGGGGGGTCGTCGCAAGGATGAGCCTGAGCGGATTCGATACCCCGCGTCGCTGTACGTGAAATCGGCGGCGGAGATGGCCCAACTCATGCCGGAGTGGCCGGAGGCGATCGCGAACACGGTCCGGATCGCGCAGCGGTGCCATGTGACGCTTCCAGAGAAGGAAAACCATGCACCGGTCGTCCGGGCGCGGATGCCTCCGCAGGTGCCACCCTACGACGGCGGCGACCTCAACGAGTGGTTCAAGGCCGCCTGCCGGATGGTGACGCTGGAGGCGTATGCGCTTGGCAGCGAAGACGATGACGCCGTCCGACGCGGCTGCGACGACGCGCTTCGGCTGCTGTGCCAGGCCGGTGCGACCTGGCGATACGGACCGGACGGTGCCACGGGCGCGCGACGCGAGCGGCTGGAGCGGGAGCTTGGCGTGCTCTGTGCCAAGAACATCAGCCCGTATGTCCTGATCGTCTGGGACTTCGTCAACTGGGCACGGCAGAACGGCATCCCGGCCCTGGCGCGTGGCTCGGGCGTGGGCACGATGGTTGGCTACCTGCTGGGACTGTCCAATGCGGACCCCGAGGAGTTCGGGCTCCTCTTCGAGCGATTCACCGATCCCGACCGCAGCGAGTATCCCGACATCGACATCGACTTCTGCCAGGATGGCCGGGGGAGAGTCATCGAGCATGTGCGCGAGAAGTATGGGTACGTGGCGCAGATCATCACCTTCAATCGATTGAAGGCGCGTGCGGCGATCAAGGACGTCGCGCGCGTGATGGGGTTCACGCCGGAACAGGCGCAGCGATACTCCAACTTCGTCCCCGAGACGCTGGGTGCCACGATCCGCGAGGCGATCGACCAGGTCCCGGCGTTGCGTGAGGAGATCGAGCGCGAGCCGCAGGTCCGCCGGCTCTTTGACCACGCGCAGGCCCTGGAGGGACATGCTCGCTCGGCGGGCATCCACGCGGCGGGCGTGATCATCGCGACGCAGCCCCTGGAGAACATCGTCCCCCTCTACAGGGCCGATGGTGGCGAGACGACCGTCACGCAGTGGGACGGTCCCACCTGCGAGAAGGCCGGGCTCCTCAAGATGGATTTCCTGGGGCTTCGAACCCTTTCCACGATGGAGTTGGCCAAGCGGCTGGTGCGGGAGACCTTGCCGGACCACGCGATCTGGGAGGCGACCGGCCGGGGCGCGGAACGGGGGACTTCCGGTGCGGCCCATCCGCTTGACCTGGAGCGAATCCCGAGGACGGACCAGCGGGTCCTTGAGACCTTCCGGCGCGGTCAGACGCAGGGCATCTTCCAGTTTGAGTCCGACGGCATGAAGCGGACGCTCCAGCAGATCCAGCCGGATCGGCTGGAGGACCTCATTGCCGCAAACGCACTCTTCCGTCCGGGCCCGATGGAGAACATCCCGGCGTACGCCCTTCGCAAGGCGGGCCGCGAGCCGGTGCCCCAACTCCATCCGGTGCTGGACGCCGTGGTGGCGGAAACGTACGGCATCATGGTCTACCAAGAGCAGGTGATGCAGGTGCTCAACCGGCTGGGCGGGATTCCCCTGCGACAGGCGTACTCCATCATCAAGGCCATCTCCAAGAAGAAGGAGTCGGAGATCGCCGCCGCAAAGGGGGACTTCGTGCGTGGGGCCGCGACGCATGGCGTGGCCGCCGCCGTGGCGGAGGATCTCTTCGCGATGATCCAGCGATTTGCGGGCTACGGCTTCAACAAGAGCCACAGTGCGGGCTACGCCATCCTGGCCTACGAGACGGCGTACCTGAAGACCTACTTCCCCGCGGCGTTCATGGCCGCCGTGCTCGCCTACGAGTCGCAGGCCGGCAAGGTGGAGGACTGGCGCTCGTACTTGGACGAGTGTCGCGTCATTCGATGGCCGTCGCGAGACGGGAAGTCCTCGTCGGGGCGCGTGGGGATTGAAGTGGCACCGCCCGACATCAATGCATCCGACGAACGCTTCGCGGTGCGCTTTGCCAACGGAGAGGCTCCAACGGCGCTGTCGGGGCACATTCGATTTGGCCTTGCTGCGATCAAGGGTGCCGGTGGCGGCGCCATCCGGGCCGTGATCGCGGCGCGCGGGACCCGGCCCTTCACGGACCTGATGGAATTCTGCGAACGCGTCGACTTGTCCGCGTGCAATCGCGCGACCCTGGAATCGCTCGTCAAGTCCGGCGCGTTTGATTCGCTGCACGGGGTCGCGCAGCGTGCCGCCATGGTGGCCAGCCTGGAGGACGTGATGCGGGCCGCCCAGCGGCGGGCGAAGGACGTGAAGTCCGGGCAGCTGGACATGTTCGGAATGGTGGAGCCGGCCCCCGCGCCCGCCTCCGCCGAGCGTTCCGCGACGCTGGCGTGGCTGCGAAGCGCGAAGCAATGGGACACCCTGCAGGCCTTGGCTTTCGAGAAGGAGGTGCTGGGCATGCATGTGTCGGGCCACCCGCTCGATGCCCACCGGCAGGCGCTCCACGCCTTCGCCAGCACGACCAGCGCCGGGTTGGCCAACCTCGGGTCGGACGCTCCCGTCGTCGTCGGCGGCATCCTCTCGGGCATCCGGGTCCTGGTCACGCAACGCGGTGCGCGCGCCGGCCAGCGGATGGCTGTCTTTGACCTGATGGACATTGATGGCAAGTGTGGCGGCGTCATGTTCTCGGAGGAGTTCGCCCGCTACGGGGGCCTGTTGCAGGCCGACGCGCTGGTCATGCTGGTGGGTCACGTCGATCGCTCGCGTGACGTGCCGGGCATCAAGGTCACCAAGGTCGTTCCCATCGACGAGGCGGCTGCGCAACTTGCGACGCGGGTCGACATCGTGCTCGAGGAGGCACAGGAGGGGAGTGCGACGTCGATGCTGGCCAACGCACGCATGCTCGGCGGACTCTTGCGCCAACTCTCCAACAGCGTGGAGGCCACCCGCGGGCGCTCGGTGGAGGTGCACGTCGTCGTGCCGCAGGGCCATCGGCGCGTGAGGCTCCTCGCCAACGGCGCGCGCATCGTGCCGTCGCGGGAGGCCATCGCCAAGCTCCATGACGCATGCAACGGGACGGCGAAAATCGTGGTCGCCGGTGGATGGCTCCCAGCACCGCCGGAGCGTCGACGATTTCAGCACCAGCACTCGTCGGAGGAGTAGATGGTGGGGGAGCGGAAGGTCCTATAACACCGCACGGTGGCCGCGATGTGTTTGCCGAGTACGGGTTCCTTGCAGCGGTTGATTGAATCGGGTCTAATACGCGGCTCCCCACTCACCAGCACAGAGGACTGCATGCCCATCCGCGTCAAGAGCCGAGGTCACGAATCAATCGAGCAGATGCTCCGCCGCTTCAAGAAGAGCTGCGAGAAGGAAGGTCTTACCCGCGAGGTGAAGGACCGCCAGAACTACGAGAAGCCCTCGATGGTGAAGCGCAAGGCCGCCAAGCGGCGTGTCGCGCTGCGGCTGATGGCGTTGCGCCCGCGGCCCATTCGCGAGAAGACCGAGCGCTTCGGCAAGTGACCGGGGAGCCAACCAAGAAGCCGTCGCGTACCGGGACCAAGCGTGCGCCGCGCCGCGTCGCCGCCGTTGTCGACACCGAGCTGGCCCAGAGGCGGGAGGTGGCGATCGCGATCGCTCGTGAGGCCACCAAGAGCAAGTGCACGGATGCGGTCGTGTTGGAGGTTGCGGGGATGAGTCCCGTCTGCGACTTCATCATGATTGCGACGGGCACCAGTTCGCGCCAGATGCGAAGCGTCGCCGACGACTTGGCCAAGGTGGCTGGCTCGCTCGGGATGCCCGCATGGCGTCGCGCCCGCGACGAGGGGTTGAGCTGGATCGTGGTCGACTTGGTCCACGTCGTGGTCCACCTCTTCGAACCAGGCCAGCGCGAGTTCTATGACATCGAAGGCCTGTGGAGCGATGCCGCTCGCGTGGAGTGGCGTGAGAAGCCGTTGGCGCGGGGCGCCAAGGCGTCGTGAGCTTCGGCCTCGGGCGAGGCCGGACGCTGGATCCGGGTTCGCATGGCATTGGCCGCGAAGGATTGCCGTCCTCTGACGCCGGGCGGATTGGGCCGGAGTTCTTCTTCGGTCCGCGTGACCCCGCGAGGCCGTTTGACCTGGAGATCGGATCGGGGAAGGGGACGTTCCTCCTCCAGCAGTCGGCGTTGGAGCCCGGCACGGACTTTCTGGGCATCGAGTGGGCGGGTGAGTTCTATCGCTACGCGGCGGACCGGATCAGGCGGCACCAGCGCCCGAACGTCCGCGTCCTCTACGGCGATGCCGGGGAGTTCATCAGCGGGTGGCTGCGCGACGACTGCGTCCGCGTCATTCACCTCTATTTCTCGGACCCCTGGCCAAAGTCCCGGCACCACAAGCGGCGTGTCGTCCAGGACGCCTCGCTGCACGAGTTCCACCGGATCTTGCGTGCGGGTGGCGAGCTCAGGATCGTCACCGATCACGACGCCCTGTGGGAGTGGACGGAGGAACACGTCGGGCGCCACGGCCACCTCTTCCAACGCGGGCCTTTTGAGCGACCACCCAGCGCGGGTGACGGCGAGGTGGTTGGGACGAACTTTGAGCGGAAGTACGCGCGCGAGGGTCGACCCTTCCACGCGATGACGCTCACTCGGCGTCCCGGTCCGACCCCGACGCATCCAGCAGCCTGACGCTGCGGCGAATGCACCCCCGACAGGCCGCGGCGCCTGTGGCTGGGGCCGGGGCCGCGCTCGTCTCGGCGGCTTCGCTGCTGCCGTTCGGGGAGCGCCAGACGGGAGATCGATCCGTGCGCAGGCAGAGTGTGCAGTCGCCTCTCGAAGCTGGATCCTCGGGTGCGCCTGCCGCGATCAAGGCCGCCGCGGCCGCACGCAGGCATGGTTCGCAGATGCAGGATCCTCGGTGCCCCTCGACCATGAGCGATTCCCCGTCCCAGGGTGCGCCGCAGAAATCGCACAGGATGTCGTCGGGAGACATCGCGTCTGGGTTCGAGCCGGGTCGGTGCATGGCGAGAAGGCTAACGCCGCAGCGGTAGAGTGCCTCGCGTGAAGGGCCTGTCGCTCGCCAACAAGAGCCAGCTCCTGTTTGGCGTCGCCATCGCGGCGATCCTCGCGGGTGCCTTGGTCGTGCCGTGGGAGCGCACGCGCGCCAGCATCGACGAGAGCCAGGTGGAGATGGCGCGGCAGATCGCGCAGACGTGGCTGGCCAACGGGTTCGCCATCCAACGGTCGGAAGGAGTGCAGATCCCCGTTCGGGTGCTCAGTGCCGTGGAAGCAGCGAGGTCCATCGACCCATTCGTGGAGGCCGCATGGCGGGAGTTCGAGGATCGTCCTGGGCTTGAGGAGGCGTACGACACGCAGGAGCGGGAGGGGTTGCGCTGGATGATGTACGCGCGAGCCATCCGCGAGGCGGAGTGGCGACTCGTGGCGGATCCGGGCCACGCGGACTTCACGCCGCGCGCGACCGAGACGTCGATCGATGACCCGCTCAGGGGGATCATCATCGTGGAGCGTGGGAGCGCGCTGGCCAGCAGCCAGTTGCTGCTCAACGACGCATTCGTGGCGGCGGCGGGGCTGGCCGCGCTGATCCTGGCGCTTGGCGCGTTCTTTGTGATCCAGCGACGATTGGTGCTCCGTCCGGTGCGGGCATTGAAGGCCACGGCAGATCGCGCACGCCGCGGTGACCTTGGCGCTCGCTCCTCGCTGCGAACGGGTGACGAGCTTGAGGAGCTCTCCCGCGCGCTGGACGGGATGCTGGAGTCGCTCCAGGCGACGCACGCCCGGCTGGAGAGCATGAATCGGAGCCTGGACCTCAAGGTGGCCGAGCTGGCGGAGTCGAACGTCGGGCTCTCCGAGTCCAGCCGGCTCAAGGGGGAGTTCCTGGCCAACGTGAGCCATGAACTTCGCACGCCACTCAACTCCATCATCGGCTTCGCGGAGTTGCTGGACGAACTTGCGCGCGGCGACGGTGGGGCGGATCCCAAGCGGCTTCGGTACATCGGGAACATCCTGCGCAGCGGGAAGCTGCTGCTGGAAATGATCAATGAGCTCCTGGACATGGCCAAGATCGAGGCCGGACGCATGGAGGTTTCGCTGGGTCGGATCGGCGTGCCCGACCTCCTCGATGGCCTCGCGGCGATCATGCAGTCGCTGGCCGGCGCGAAGTCGGTCGCGATCGAGATCCGCACTTCTCCCGACTTGCCCACCGTGGAATCTGATGCGGGAAAGATCCAGCAAGTCCTCTACAACTTTCTGAGCAACGCGATCAAGTTCTCCGGCGAACGGTCTACGGTGGTGGTCGCAGCGGAGGCAGCGTCCGAGGGCACGATGGTCCGATGGTCGGTGATCGACCAGGGGCCCGGGATCCCGTGGGACATGCAGGAAGCCATCTTTGAGAAGTTCCGGCAGGTCGACGCGAGCCACACCCGCACGCATCAGGGGACTGGACTGGGGTTGGCGATCTGCAAGGAGCTGGCGCACATGCTGGGGGGGCGCGTGGGAGTGAACTCGACTCCAGGCGCCGGCGCGACCTTCTGGCTTGAGATTCCGACCGCCTTCCGAGGCCCCCAGCGACCGCCCCTGATGTCGCCCGGCCCACCCATGGTTTTGACCAATCCGTTACTTCGGAAGTAACGGATTGGTCAAAACCATCGGTCGGTGGAAGGCGATGACGGTGCCCTGTCCCCAGTCGGCCCAGCCGGGGAAGACCCGCTCTGCGATGAATCCCGACTGCGCGATCTGGCGAAGGACGTCGGGGGGCATCGACGCCGGGTAGAGGAGGATGAGCCAGCGAGCTCTTGGATCCTGCAGCGATCCGCGCAATCGCTCGCCCTCCGTGCCGGTGTGCGTGATCGACAATCCAAGCGCCGCACCGTAGTACGTCAGGACGTCATCTCGGAGGCCGACGCCCAGCGCGATGTCGGTTGGAGCACGCGCCGCCGCCACGAACGCGACGGCCTCACGCAGCGGTTGCTTTGCGGGCAACGTGCTCAGCGAAGCCATCCAGGCACCCGCGATGACAAGTCCAACGGCCGTCGGGAGGAGCGTGTCGGCCGGACGAAGTGAACGCAGGGCCACCAGCCCCCAGGCCAGCGCGACGACGGAGGCGGGCATCGCGAACAACGCGAATCGGGCATACATCCAGCTGTCGCCCGCACTCACCGCCACGAGCATGATGCCGGTCGCGATCATGGGGAGGGCGACGGCGATGGCCAGGAGCGGCCGCTCGCGACGATGCCGCCATGAATGCCACACGCCCAGCATCGCCACCAAGAGCCCGGGCAGTGCCGCCCACCACGTCCAGGAACCTCCCAGCTGGAGCATGAGGTGCCAGCCCTCGATGGCCAGGAGCCCAGGTTCGTCGCCGTCGAGCGCACGGAACTCCCTGCGGATCGACAGGATGTCTGGAATGACCGGGGCGTAGAGCACAAGCGTCAGGGCTGTCCCAGCGAAGGCGACGGCAAGAAACAGTCGCGCTGTTGGGCGAGTGTTTCGCCGCGCCGCGAAGGCGATCGCGACGAGAGCCGCCGCAGCCGTCAGGCACGCAGCGACCAGGTGGCTCCAGCTGGCCATCGCCAACGATGCGGAGGCCAGCAACACCAGCCACGTGCGCGAGCGGGAGCCGTTCGCGCGACAGGCCGCAAGCGTCGCCGCAATGGCGGTCGCGGAACTGGCCATCGCCATGGAGTAGCCGCGCGCCTCCACGCTCTCGAGCACGCCGACGGGCAACAGTGCCGCCACTCCGGCACAGAGCATTCCGACCCGCTTCCCGCCGACGGCGTGGCCAATCCACGCCATCGACCCGATCCAGACGACCGCAGCGATGAGCGAAGGGAGCCTGATCGTCAGCTCGTTCACGCCGCCGGTCGCCGCGATGCTGGCCCAGGAGGCCAGTGATTGGGCGATGTGGTTGGCGGGCGAGAAGTACGCGCCCACGATCGCGCCTGGGCCGTGCAGGACATAGGACTGCAGCGACGCGATCTCGTCGTACCAGAGACTCTCATCGATGCGCTGGACCCGCAAGGCAAGTCCCGCCAAGATGGCGGCGGCGAGCAGCAGCCACGCCCGGCGTCCTGGGCGATCGGCCGGTCCCGCGGAACGTGCGTCACCAGTGGGGCGAAACGACGGCGCGCTGGATGCGACCGGCGCCAGCCCCCTCGTGAGCGGGATGATCGCCGCGAGAGCGATGGCGGACCCTACGAGCGCCCATCGCAGCAGTGTGGCTCCCTCGACAGACGATTCCCGGACCGCCCCGTCCATGATGAGCGGATGCGCGAAGTGCTTCGCGAGGGATCCCGGGTCGATGATGATGGCGAGGACCGCGAGGGCGGTCGCGAGGAGGAAGATGGGCACGGGGCGCGCGAGGGTCAGGGATTGTTCGTCCCGCCCGCCGCTCCCTGCACCGGCACGTCCTTGAACTTCACGTTCTGGGCGATGCCGATCGGCGCCGTCAGCGTGACGTACCGGGACTCGTGCGATGCCACCGGTGCCGGTTGCTTCGGTGCGAACGAGTAGCCGCCTACCTCGCGCTGGACGAAGTCAGGTGCGGTCACGATGAGGCTTCCCTCGAAGTACCGAATGGTGGACCATTCGCCACCATTCTGCTCCCAACCGTCGGTCTCGCAGGTGGCCACGATGAGATCGATCAGTTCGTCCGCCAGTTCCTGCTTCGTCTTGCGCTCGGGTTCGTCGCCGGGGTCGCCGAAGATCGATCCACCGCCGCCTCCGCCGCCGTTGCCGCCTCCTCCACCGCCGAAGCCGCCGCCGCTTCCACCACCGAAGCCGCCGCCGCCACCACCCTGGCCGCCGCCGCCACCACCACCACCTTGGCCACCCTGCTGGATGGAACTGTTGAGGTTGAAGTCGGGTGCATTGTCAAACATGGGCACCTGCCAGAGGAGGTCGTTGACCGGGTAGATCTTGGTGACCCGCGCGCTGCGAATGGCGAGGCGCTCCTTGGGTCCGATCTCGAGGAACCCTTCGCGCAGCTGCCACGTGCAGGGTTCGTCGACGCTGCACTGCTCCAGGATTTGCTCGATGAGCGCAAGCGCCGACACGCCAGAGATGTCGATGGAGATCGGGGTCTCGGGGTCGATGCC
The DNA here is from genome assembly GCA_005776885.1 of Planctomycetia bacterium. Lineage (GTDB taxonomy): Bacteria > Planctomycetota > Phycisphaerae > Phycisphaerales > SM1A02 > SXOD01. Next base: position 15,691 of record SXOD01000057.1, on the reverse strand, counting down.
GACGTTCTGGCGATCGTCCTGGTATCGGACCACCATCTTGATCGCAAGGGCATCCGCGAGGTATTCGAACACGTCCTTGACGGGCTGGGCCTCGACCTTGAGGGGCACGCTCAGGTACAGCAGGCGACCGAGGATGGCGGCCTTGCCGGTGGCCTCGCGACGAGACTGCTCAGCGGCTTGGGTCCGGGTGACCTCTGCCATGCGCGTGGCCAACGATTGCGCCTGCGCCGTGGCGGTCCACGAGCCGACGCCGAACATCGCGGCGGCGGCGAGGGTGAGTGTTGTGGTGTTGCAGCGGATCGACATTCGAGCCTCCATTACCAGTCCTTCTCTTCAGGCCCCACGCCATCAAGTGTATCCCCGTCAGGGGCTGAGTCGAGCGGGGAGGCCGAAATTGGGGCCGATTCCAGCGCCTGGATGCAGGCGGTGAGTGCCCGCAGCACGAGCGCGGCGTGCCCCAACTCGCTCTGGGTGGACCAAGGCAGCTCTCCGACGGCGCCAACCGCGCCGACCGCCCCAGTCGCTGGGGACCCCCGCATGACACCGACGGCACCAGCCGCGTCAACCGGGAGGATCGCCAGGAACCCCATCGCTGCCGAGATTCGATCCTCGGGCGCCTGAGCCGAAGCCATGGCGATGGCGGGCAGGGCCGAGGCGGCACCGACCCGCGGCGAGCCTCGGGCATCGGCCGGTCGGTGTCCCAGGACGATCCCACCGATGAGGTCAAACTGCCTCGCCCCGGCACCGGGATCGCTCAGCTGCATCGAGCACAGGAGCGCCACGGCGCGGTCGCGTGATTCGCGCCTGGGGGGTGGCTGTTTCGAAGTGGGGTCGATGGCCTGCTCCGCCATGACCAGCCACGCCGTTGCACTTGGGAGGAGCGATGGCGGCAGCTCGTCCCACGCACGGGCAATGGCCGCGCGCGCGTGATCGAGCGCGTCGGCGTCGGCTCCGTTCGCCGCCACGACGGCGAAGGCGTAGACCTCTGGTGCCCGGGATTCATCGATCGGCGGAGTGGCCGAGTTGATGGATTCCATCACCCGCGCCCGGGCCGCGTCGACCCACTCGCCGGTTTGCGCGTCGACGTTGAGTCGTCCACCTTCCGGCCCCGCGGTGGTGGCGACTGCGATGGCGCTGGCCAGTCGGCTGGTCGATGCGTCGGCCTCCCCCGCGGCGCGTCGTGGCAGGCTCTGCAGCGCCGCGCGTGAAGCGCGAAGCGCGCCCTCGCGCTCTTCGCCCTCCAGCAGCGGCAAGGCAGCGACCAGCGCCCACGCGGCAAGGGCCTGTGCAGCGGGGGAGGCGTTGACGTCGCGGAATTGCCCGGTGTCAAAGTCGAAGTGGTCCGAGAGCCCGACCGCTTCGACACCGGTCCGCACCGCCGGATCCTGGATCAGCTCGGCCGAGGGGGCACTGGCGACGATGAATCCAGCCACGTCACCCACGGCCTCCCGCGCCTGGTCGAGCGAGGTCGGCAACCGCATGGCATGCCGACGCATGACGGCGGTCGGGGGCTCGCCCGGCTCTGCAGAAACGAGCCTGGTCGCCGTGGCCCGTCCAAGCCGGACGTCGTGGTCTCGCCGGGCGTCCGCCAGGCTGGCGGCGGGAACGCCGAGCCGGGCGGCAAGGCGAAGCATCGTGCCCGTCCCGTTCGCGGCATCCTGCCTCAGCTGCTCTCCGGGGAGTGACCATGCGAGCTGGCCATCAACCGAGAGCCACAGGGCATCCAGGCCGACGGCGTACATCCCGACAACCTGGTCCCACTCCGTGACCATCAGTTCCTCGGGGTCGTACGCAATCGTGAGTTCCGGGCGGATCGCGCGTGCTGGGTTTCCGTTCGCCTGGACGATGCCGCGGACCAACTCGCTGGCCGTCGCCGTGGCCAGCGCCTGGGCCAGGGCTTGACCAACCGCCCGCTCCAAGGCCAGGGCCCCTGCGCCGGCGGGGGAGCCAGTGTCGCTGGAGTCGGCCCTTCCATGCGCCTCTCCAGTCCCGACCAGCCGAGACCCGACCCAGAGTTGCACCTGCACGAACGTCGAGCCGGCCGACGGCACCCCCACCATGGCGGCCGGAGCGGGGTGGTCAGGCGGGGCCACCGGAGCGGCCGGTGAGGGGTCGGAGGGAGAGGCCAATGACCCTACGCCGGAGGCCACCCTCGTCCACGCTGCGGCGATATCGGGCCATTCATCGACCCCCAAGGCCGCATGAACTGGCAGAAAAAGCGTCAACAAACTGGACAGGCGCCAGAAACGAGCCATCGTGAGAGTGTACGAGTCGGTCCTGCGTCGCTTCCTGCGTGACGGACGCGCGCGAAGGCCCATTGAAGAACTGCCGAACCTCGAGCCCCTCGATGAGTCTTGTAATCGCAAAAGTGGCATCGATCGAGACCTTCCGGCGGCGACTCGTCATCCTCTCCATCCTCAGTTACCTGGCGATCTGTTGAGGCCAGCGGTGCGCGTGTCGCACTGTGCCAGTCCAGTGAGCCAATGAAAACTGGCCCGCACCTCGAGGTGCGGGCCAGTTTCTGTTGGTGGAGTCTGCGCGCGGCGCGAACCGCGCGGGATGTTGGATCAGAACTCGATGCGATCGGAACCCAGGGCGTCGTGGGAATCCATGCCGCCCTTCGTCGGCTTCACGCGGGACTTGCGCGGCTTGGCGTCGCCAGCCTCGGGTTCGCGAGCCGGCGTCGCTTCCGTCGCACCCCACTGGGCACGCTTGAGCGAGAGGCCGATCTTGCGATCCTCGGTGTCGACCCGGAGGATCTTGACGTCCACGTCGTCGCCGGGCTTGACGACCGCCGTGGGGCAGTCGATCTTCTGGTCCGAGATCTCGGAGATGTGGAGGAGTCCCTCCAAGCCATCCTCGAGCTCCACGAAGACACCGAAGTTGGTGAGCTTCGTGACCTTGCCCTTGACGATCATGCCAGGGCGGTAGGCCGACGGGATCGCCTCGACCCACGGGTCCTCGGTGAGCTGCTTGAGGCCAAGGCCCACGCGCTGCTTCTCTTGGTCGACCTCGATGATGACGCACTTGATCGAGTCGCCCTTCTTGATCTCCTCCGAGGGGTGGGAGATCTTCTTGGTCCACGACATGTCGGAGATGTGGAGCAGGCCGTCGATGCCCGGCTCGATCTCGACAAAGGCGCCATAGTTGGCGATGTTGCGGACCTTGCCCTCGATGATGGTCCCGAGCGGGTACTTGTCCGCGACCAACTCCCACGGGTTGACCGTGGTCTGCTTCATGCCGAGGCTGATCTCGAGCTTCTCGCGGTTGAAGTCCAGCACGACCACCTCGACGTCGCCGCCCACGGCGACCATCTCGCCGGGGTGGTTCACGCGGCGTGTCCACGACATCTCGGACACGTGGACCAGGCCCTCGATGCCATCCTCCAGGCGGATGAACGCGCCGTAGGACATGAGGCTGACGACGTTGCCCTTGATGCGGCAGCCGACGGGGTAGCGCTTCTCGATCTCGTCCCAGGGGCTGGCCTCGGTCTGCTTGAGGCCCAGCGCCACCTTCTCGCGCTCGCGGTCGATGTTGAGGACCTTGACGCGGACTTCCTGGCCGGGCTTGACGATCTCGCTGGGGTGCGAGACGCGGCCCCAGGACATGTCGGTGATGTGGAGGAGGCCGTAGATGCCGCCGAGGTCGATGAACGCGCCGAAGTCGTCGAGGTTGGAGACGATGCCGGTGACGATGTCGCCTTCCTTCACGTCGTTCATGAGGCGCTCGCGGGCGGCGGCGCGCTCTTCTTCGATCAGCTTGCGGCGGCTGATGACGATGTTGCGGCGCTCCTCGTCGATCTTGAGGATCGAGGCGCGGATGGTGCGGCCGACCAGGTCGCCCACGTCCTGCGGACGGCGAACGTCCACCTGGCTGGCGGGGAGGAAGACCGGCACGCCGATGTCGACGAGCAGGCCGCCCTTGATCTTGCGGAGCACCTTGCCCTCGACGACGTCGCCGTCCTTCTTGGTGGTCAGGAGCTGCTCCCAGCCACGGATGCGGTCAGCCTTCCGCTTGGACAGGATGATCGAGCCATCCTTGTCCTCGAGGCTCTCGAGGAGGACCTCGACCGTGTCGCCGATCGCGACGCCGCCGGCGTCATCGAACTCGGCCTTGTCGATCTGGCCCTCGCTCTTGTAGCCGATGTCCACGATCACGAAGTCGCCGCTGATGCCGACGACCTTGCCGTGGAGGAGGCTGTTCTGCGAGTAGTCCTTGTGTTCTTCCGCGGCGAGGACCGCTGCGGTGTCGCCCCTGGAGGTGGCGCCGGCAAGCACGGCCTCGATGGCCGCGGCGTCCAGCGCGATGTCTTCGATCAGGTTGTAGTCAACCATCTGGGAATCGCTGTCTCTGAATTGTGTCCGCCTTCGTGGCGCCACGCGAAGGCGGGGCTGGAAACCATGGAGGCCGCTCGGTGTGCGAGTCCCCCACGGACCATCCGCAGGGGAACGGACCAGTGTACCGGAATTGGCCGCAGGATTCCGCCGTTCAGTCGTTCGGGCCGGACCGCCACTGCTCGGCTCGGCGCATCCGTCGGGCCAGGAAGAGGAAGACGGCCATGCCAGCCACGTTGACCGCGAAGCACGCTGCGAAACTCCATGCGGCACCGCTGATGCCGAGGGAGTTGTCCAGTGACTGATAAATGAACACGATCAGGAAGGGCGCGATCAGCGCGCGGAGCCCATTGTTGGTGACGTGCACCGCCATGTACTCCGAGTCGCGATGCTTGGGCGCGAAGTCCTGGTGACCCAGGTTCCACGCCAGCACGCCTCCGCCAAAGCCGATGCCCAGAAGCACCGAGGCCACGTAGAAGCCGGCCAGCGAACTGGTGAGAGCGCTCGCCAGCATCATCGCGGTCGCCGCCACGAACGACCATCCGTGCACGGCGCGGAACTGGGCAGCGTGAACGCGGGCCATGTAGCGGGCCCAGAGGGGGATCGCCAGCGGCATCACGGCCAGGGGGATGATCGTCGTGGCCAGGATCGATTCCACGTAGCTGGCGTGAAACGCCTCCTCGATGAAGAGGATCTGTGGCGGCGTGATCATCAGGTTGCCCATCCCGAAGATGAACATCCCGATCATGAAGAGCCGGTAGTCCGGGTCATCACGGAGGACCCGCACGAGTGCGGCGGGATTCACGCTGGGCCGCTCGTGGTCCTTGGCCTTCCGCTCCTCGCGCACGATCGACTCCTCGTTGAGCAGGTGGACTCGTCGGTAGATCGCATTGCCAACCAATCCCAGCGCCGCGAGTGCCGGGAAGAGGACGTGGTACGAACGCCCATCCATGTCCATTGATTGGCCGATGGCCAGCCCGGCCAGTGCCAGGATCGCGGCCTGCACCGTGGCCATCTTGCCGGCGACCTGCGCGCGGTTGGCGCGGGGGAAGTTGTGCCGCCAGACCGACGTGCGGATCGTGATGACGCCGGTCCAGCAACAGCGCGAGAGGAACGTCAGGGTGACCACCATCCAGAGGCCGATCGCCGTGACGGGCACGAATGCGATCGCCGCGACTCCCAGGGCCGTGGCCACCTGCAATCGAGCGATGAAGGGAACCTTCCGCCTCCCGTTGGCCCACGCGGCCCACAGAAAACTGCACAGGTTGGCCACGTTGGGTGCGGCCGTGACGGCCGCGACGGCGATGTCCAGTGTCCCCTGATCGATCCCCTGGGCACCCGCGAATCCCTTGTTCACGACTACACCCAGCGCACCGCCTTCCATCGCCCCCAGCATGAACGGCAGGAAGCACCATGAGAGGAGCTCCCGGGCGTAGTTGACCTGGAGGTGCTCGGGCAGTCGCTTCGGGCTGAAGCTGGCCACGACACCGGTGACGGCATCGACAGGAAGCATCAGGAAGCGGCGCATTGGCGGGGGAGGATAGGCATGCCACGCGCTACGATCCGTGCGGCGCCCGTGTCCTCCGGGCGGCATCGGCAGGCCAGTTGTCCGAACCGATGCGTGAACCCTCGGGATCGCTGACAAGTCCGCGACGATGGCCAGGCCTCACGCCCTTGTGGTGGAGTGGAAGGCCGGGATCGATGGACGGCGAGCCCACCTGCAAGCAGGGTTCGGGCCTTCGCCTGCCGTGTCTCGTCGCACTCCGGTGCACGTCACACGCCCGGAGGACACGGGCGCCGTCCGGCGCAACGGCACCTGTGCTCACTTCGGTTCGATCGCGCGGAGGTCGATGTCATCCAGGCGCTGCCATCGTCGAGGCGGTGCGGGAGCGTTGAGGTGTCCCAGCGACAGCGGAATCGTGAGCTCACCATCCCAATAGGGCACCCCTCCGGCGGAAGCGGATGCCGTCGACGCGCCCGATCCCCTTTGACCATTTGGGAGGGGCGGGAGCGTGTCCCGAAACGCGAGGTCCCGGTCGCCAGTGATCCGAACGGTCCATCCAGTCGTGGAGGCGACGGCACGGCGGAGCGCGTCGATGTCTTCAACCGGCACTTCGTACTCGCTGCCCGTTCCGTCCCAGAGCATGCGGGAGAGTCGGCGGATCGAAGGGCCCTCGCGGACCTCGACGCGAAGGCCGACATGGGGCGGACGTTGTCCCGGCGAGGCGGTCCGGCGTGGGTCAAACCTGAACCCGAATCGGTCTCCCTCTCCCCAGTACCAGAGCGATGGCCCCAGTGCCTCCAGGATGGCGGCGTCCAGCTCGGGAGTGTGCGTTCCGACGGCTTCAACGGCATGGCGCACGACGTGGGCGGAGATCGACTCTTCGGCCCATTCGCTCCAGGCGGCATCGGGTGCCGATCGCGACCGGAGGCGGAGTCGCACGGGGATCACGTCTCCCAGCTGGCCAGTGGAGTCCAGTGGAATCCCGATGGATGATTGCCCCGGGGCGGCCGGGGTCCACGCGTATCGACGCGCGGGCTCGTCGGCCACGATCACCTCGACTTCACATTGTCCCATCTGGGATTCCCCCGATGCCCCAAGCAGGGTCCACGGACTGTCGACCGCCATCCAGAGCAGGGGGCTGGATCCCTCGGCGGCGTGGATGGTGGGTGAGGGGCCAGCGGGCAGCCAGCGAAGTCGTGGCAAGGCGCGTCGGATGGATGCCGCCCATCGGGCGGACGCCTCCACGCATCGTTGGTCTTCCTCTCGGAGCGCGATCGACTGGAACCATGCCAGGACGACTTGGCCGAGCGGCGACTCAGGATCTTGGACAACCGTGTCCACGGCCAGGTCCATCGCCGGAATCAACTCGGCTCCGGGGGTTGACCAGGCCACGCGGCGTGCCAACTCGTCGCAGGCATCGCGCGACCAGTCCGTCGGCGGGTTGGCCTGTCCCACCCAAGCCAGGGCGCCGCTTGGCACCAGGGACATCGGCTTCCACTCGAACGAGCCGGAGCGGTAGGCGATCAACACGGGGAACGCCGCGGATGCCAGGAAGAGCGCGGTGCCGCGCGCGCGTCGAGGCGCGTGACGTCGGCGGAATCCGCGGCCGGGGGTGAATCCACACTCGGCGCAAGGCGAGCACGCGGACCCGGTTGGTTCGCATGCCCCGGCGGGAGGCTGCTGGTGGTCGCATCGGGGGCAGTGGCGGTGCGCGGAGCGTCGGCCGACGCAGGCGACCACGCCCAGGCCGGCCAGTGCCGTCGCTCCCGCGATCGCCACCACGACCCAGATGAACTCAAGCCCCCATGGGGTCATCGCACCATCGCCCAGCGCAGCAGCTCCATCGGTGTGGGCGTCTTGCCTTGCATGAGCACGCCCACCCGGAAGATGCGGGAGGCGACCCAGAGGAAGCCAATGCTGGCCATCACGGAGAGGCCAATCGTCGCCGGGATCTGCCAGAAGGGGATTGGCTCGGCGGTCCCGGTGGCGCGAAGGATCATCACGAAGGGAGTGAGCGGCGGGATGAAGCTCGTGATGACCGCGACCCAGCCATTGGGGTTCTCGCTGATCGGAAGCCAGAGGATCAGCGGCACCATGACGACGAGCATGACGGGGCCCACCAGCGACTGCGCTTCCTTCAGGTCATTGACCGCGCTGCCGACGGCCGCCATCATCGCGGCGACCATGAAGTAGGCGGTCACGCCGTAGCACACCAGGAGCAGGAGGCTCATGGGGGTCACGAGGTCTGCCATCGCGGCAAAGACCAGCCCGGCGACGCCGAGCGAACCGTAGATGCCAAGCATGAGGAGCGACACGAGACCCTGGCCAAGCACCTTGCCGGTCAGCAGCTCGAAGGGGCTGGCCGCGCTGAGCAGCACCTCCATCACCTTGTTCGACTTCTCTTCGATGGTCGAGGTGAGCAGCTGATTGGCCCCGGTGAAGACCACCATCCACATCAGCATCATGAATCCCATGGGAATCAGCATGCGTCCGGCGGCACTCTCGGGGGCGACGTTGCCGTCTTCCGAGACCCGGATGGCCGTCTCCTCGGGGGCGGCGAGGAGCGCCTTCAAGGCGTCGTGGTCTTCGCCCGCGGCGTCCAGCCGAGCCTTCACGATGCCGTCACGGATCGACCGAGTGAAGAGGCTGGTGTGGCTGGGCGACGTCCACGTCGCCACCGCCAAGGTGTAGGTCGCCTGTTTCTCCGGAGGTGCGGCAAGCAATCCTTCTGGGACGATGGCATAGGCGAGGCAATCACCGACCTTGAGAAGGTTCTTGAGCTCGGATTCCGGTTTGGTGGTCGACTCAAAGCGAACGGAGACCGTGTCGGCGCTGGCCCCCGTCGCAGCCAGCAGCCCGGCGGTCCCACCCGCGCCCGATGTCCCGACCTCGGCGAAGTCCGCCGCGGGATCCAGCTGTCGCGCGAGGATCGACTCCAGCGCCGCCTGCGCCGCCGGGGCGACCGTGCCGGAGGGATCGAACACCAGGACTCGACCGGTGACCGCGCGCGGGCCCTCGTGCAGGAGCGCCGGAATCACGGCGAAGGTCACGATCATGATCCCCGGCACGATGAGCACGCCGAAGATGAAGGCCTTGGTGAAGACCATCGAGACAAACTCGCGCCACGCGACGGCGGAGACGCGACGGGCAAAGTGCGACGAACGCGATTTCGTCATGACGGCACTCCCGAGGAGGCCCGTGTCGTGGCGGACTCGGCGGCCGCGCCCCCCACGAGGTGAATGAAGACGTCGTCCAGCGTGACGCGAGCCTCCTGGATGGATCGGACGTCGACCGACTCCAGGATCCGCCGCATCACGGAACGCTGGTCGGCGTCGTTGGCCAGGTCGATCCGGATGGTCTTCCCATCCTCGTTCGGCACTGCCGCGAGGACACCATCCAACCCGAGGATCGTGCTGGCCGCGTGGGTTGCGCCGGCGACGGGCTCCGCTTCCAGCGCTCGCAGTCCAGGCTGCCGGAGCGCATCGACCACCGACGCATCCAGCAGCTTGCGCCCACGGTTGACGAGCATGACTCGATCACACAGCCGCTCAGCCTGTTCCATCTGGTGGGTGGAGAAGAGGATGGTCGTTCCCCGCTCGCGAAGGGCAAGCACCTCGGACTGGAAGAGCCTTCGATTCACGGGGTCCAGGCCGCTGAAGGGCTCGTCCAGGATGAGCACCTCCGGTTCGTGGATGATCGAGCTCACGAACTGCACCTTTTGCTGCTGGCCCTTGGAGAGGTCGGAGCACTTGCGATCCATGATGCCGGGAAGTTCCATGCGCTCCAGCGCCTCGGCCGCCCGGCGCCGCGCTGCGAGGCCCGCCAACCCCTTGAGGCGACCCATGTAGGCCATGAACGCGCCGACCTTCATCTTGCGATAGAGCCCCCGTTCCTCCGGCAGGTACCCCAACCGATCCTTGGCGTCGATGGGATCGCCGCCGAGCACCCTGATCGAGCCGGCGTCGGGCCGGATGATCGCAAGGATCATGCGGATCATCGTGCTCTTGCCCGCGCCGTTTGGGCCCAGGCAGCCGCAGATCTCGCCGCGCTGCATGGTGAAGTCGATGCCGTCCACTGCCCGAACGGCGCCAAACTGCTTGGCCACACCACTCAACTGAATGACCGAATGCGTCTCGTTCACTGCGGCGTGTTTCCTGGCACGGAGGGCTGCGACGGGGCGCGCTGTGGCTGGAACTCCAGTTTTTGCGCGCGAAGGGCGTTGGCGCGCTGCTTCACGATGGGCGGCGCGGCGAAGTGGGCGGGGCTCAGCGTGTCGGCGGCGACATCCGAGAATCGAACTTCCGTCGTCGTGTCGCCGGACACGGTGGTGGTCAGGAGCGGCAGGAGAAACCCCGTCTCGCCGCCGACCCGCACGCGCTCCGTCCACCGCACGATCGCGCCGACCTCGTCCACGTCCCGTTTGGAGATTCGCATGGCGAGCGGAATGTGGTCCGCCTGGTCCAGCAGCAGTTCCGACCAGCCGCCGCCGGACCTCCAGATGCGCACGATGTCGACCGGCACGCCGTCAAAGACGTCTGGCTGCCGGATGTCCCAGGCGAGCCCCTTCGTGGTGATCGCGCGCGAGTAGACGTCCAGCACGTCGGCAGCGAGCCCTTGCTGCATCACGGCGCGTGGCTCGACCAACCGGACTTGGCCCGTCGAAGAATCGGCCGACCAGGCATCCTGTCCATCGAAGCCCCGCTCGACAATGGCGTCGTTCACCGGCATCCGCTGCCGAATGATGACTTCGCCACCCGAGCCGAGCAACATGGAGAGGTGAAGGCCCGGGCCCGAACCGGACGCCTTCATCGTGAACTGGAGCGACTTCAGCCGGGCAAGCGGAGCCGGCCCACCGACGGCGTCCCATGACCGCTGCAGGACGGCACGCACATCCGGCGGCATGTCCGCCGGGAGTTCGCGGGCATTGCGCTGCGTCGCGACCATCCGGTGCTCCTGGTCGGCGGGCGCCTGAACGGGCGCCGTGGGAACAGGGGCGGTGGCGGCGGGTGCCGTGTCCTGGAGGGCGATACACAGCACGCCGATCAATCCAGCGGATGTCATGGGGTCTCGTTTGCGGTGGACGCAGCGGGAGCGGCCGCGTCACCCTTGTCCTTCTTCTGCTTGACCAGCGTCTCCACTTCGGGAGGCAGCGCGAAGATCGAGTCGTCGATTGGGTCGAAGGACACGTCCTTGAACTCCATGACCTGCGACTGGCCCATGGTCTTGCTCGTGAACTTGGTCGCGACCTTGACCGCGCCAAACTCCTTGTAGTCGCCGATGACCGTGGTGGCCTCGATCGTGCCCATCTGGCTGGAGACCTTGTCGCGCGAGCCGATGAGGAGGCCGCTCTCGCGGTCGTAGAACTGCGTCGACACATTCTCGCCCTTGGAGCAGCGCAGGAGGACGCACGCAGTTCCTTCAAAGGGCTCGATCCCGACCACCGCTACCTCGTCAAACGCCGTGCGCGGGTCGGAGCCGACGCCCTTCGACTCATTCCGCATCGACTCCAGGTCCTTGTCATCGATGAGCGTGGTGCCCATCATCGGGTTGGACTGCCAGCCGACGTCGCCCACGATGCCCGTTTGGATGTCACCCATGCCCGGGAGCGTGATCTTCATGATCATGCGTTCCGGGTCCGAGGCCATCCAGATCGTGAGGTCGCCAGACATCCCCGCGCCGGGGATCGTGAGCGTTCCCTTCATGGTGAACTGCTTGACCCCATCGGCGGCCTGCTTGCCACCGACCGCGGAAAGGAACTTCTCGACGACCGCGTCCACGGTCGGGAGGTCGGCCGGCTGGGCGTCCGGCTGGGCGGCCGGCTGCGGTGCCGGCTGCTGATTCGGCGTGGGCTGCTTCTCAGCCTGGGCCAGCGCCCCAGCGGCGATGGTGAAGGAGGCGAGGCAAGCGCAGAGGGCGGAGAGGTGACGAGGCGATCGAGAAAGTCGCGGGGTGGGCATGGCGTTAGTTCTCAGGAGTGCCAGTGGCGGCGGGGCGTGGTGGTGCGCCGAGTGCGATCCATTGAAGGGCCTGGCGCAGTGTGGGATCGGGGGAGGCACGATAGTCGACCAAGGCGGGCGCGGGTTCGATCGTTGGCCTGACGCCGACGCCTTCGATCGAGCTGCCGCTCGTGACGCGGAAGTCGGCGACGGCATAGAGGAAGACATCGCCCGAGGGAAGCGTGGCCAGGCTCGCGGGAAGTGCGGCGCCGGCACTTGGTCCCCCGAACGCCTCGGCGCGGCCGACGTCCACCATCCCGCCGGCGAACACTTCGCTCGTGCTGCCTGTCTGTGAATCGAGCAGAATCGCAAGCGGCCCGTCGAACGGCTTGACCGCTCGACCGCCGGCCGCGACGGTGCGCGGCTGCGCCAGAAAGTGAATCGTCCCGGTGCGCGCGATCATGTCGCCCAGATTGGTCGGTTCCTGGACGAAGTGGCCCGCGAAACCGGCGGCCATCAGGCCGATGCCTCCGGGATTTCCACGAAGGTCGATCACCATGGCGTCACAGCCCCGGTGTTCGTCGATGGCCTGGTCGAACGCTGCGGCGATCGACGGGAACCATGCGGTGAACGAGATGTACCCGACGCGAGGGGTCGAGCCGCCGCCGGCGGGCGTCGCCCCGCACTCCAGCCAGTCCCCGGCGCCGAGCTCGCGGTGGCTCAGTTCGACCGTGATCGGTGGAAGGACCCCAAAGCTCACCTTGCTGGAGCGATCTCGCTCCAGCGTGAGCGTGGCCTCGCGGGGCGCGTCGTCCGGCCCGCGAAACGACACGGATTTCGCGGTTTCCGGTGCGCCGCCGAGCCTCTCCTCCACCATCCGCTCGGCGACCAGTTGCCGCAAATGGTCCGGCACCTCGTCGCCGATCGCGCTGGTGACCAAGTTGCCGTCGATGGAATCGACCACCCAGCCGGCCTGGACACCGGCCGCGGCTGCGGGGGACCCGGCCTTCACTTCGGTCACGACGTACGAATCATCGACGAATCGCACGGAAAGACCGCTCAGGCCATCTTCGGCCTGCGCAGCGTTTTCCTTCGGTTCATCCCACCCCCCTGGTGGCATCACGCCAAAGTGACTCTGGCCCAGGCGCGCGAGCATCTCGTTGAGGAGGTTTCGCAGTTGGGCGCGAGTCGTGACGGCTGCGGCGCGTGGCGCAAACTCGACTCGGACCGCTGCCCAGTCGACACCGTTGTAGTCGGGGTCAAAGTGATTCTCGTTCACCAGTTCCCAGCAGGTCTCGAAGCTCTCCACGGCCGTCGCCATGTCGATGTCTCGACGGGGGGCCGAAGCCAGCGCGGCAGGGGACGAAGCGGCCCCGGCGGCCGGTCCCCGTGACGACCGGGACAACTCGTCGGGTGCCATCGGCACGCCGCCCGTGCGGCAGCCAACGAGTGCCCCGCCCCCGATCGCCAGCGAGCAGGCGATGCTGCGCGCAGGGGTGGCGTGGAACAAGCGCGTCGTTCGTCGGGTCTGGGAGCGGTGAGACATGGGCACAATCGTAGGCGTGCTGGCGTGGCGTGCCGAGCGCGGCGGCAGGTCATTCATCCGTTCTTGCGGATAAAAGCACGAAGGCGTAGCCTTGACCGGGAATGCCGACGCCCACCCTGCTCGCGAGAATGGATCGAGGCCCAGTGCTCTTCGACGGGGCGATGGGAACCAGCGTGCATGCCTGCCCCGACTGCGCCGCAGGGGACTACCTCGGCCGTGACAACTGCATCGACGTCCTGGTGCGGAGCCGTCCTGACATAGTCGAGCGGATTCACGCATCCATGTTCGCCGCGGGCGCGGACATCGTGGAGACCAACTCGTTCGGGGCCAATCGACTGGTGGCCGCCGAGTTCGACCAAGAGCTTGTCGGATGGGCGCGGGAGCTCAATGTGGAAGCGGCACGCCTCGCCCGTCGCGCAGCCGAGCGTGCGGCGTCGCCGGGCCGGCCCAGGTTCGTGGCGGGATCGATGGGCCCAGGGACCAAGCTCATCACGCTGGGGAACACGGCGTGGGAGCCCATGCTCGAGTCCTACCGGGAGCAAGCCGAGGGACTGCTCGAGGGAGGCGTCGATGCATTCATCATCGAGACGTGCCAGGACCTCCTGCAGATCCGGTGCGCGGTCACCGCGTGCCTGGAAGCGCTGGAGCGGGCGCGCCTCTCGCCGCGTGATCGCCCCATCTTTGTCTCCGTGACGGTGGAGACATCGGGCACGCTGCTCCTGGGAAGCGACGTCCGCGCGGTGGTGAACGCCCTCTCCCGGTACCCCGTCGAGAGCCTCGGCCTCAACTGCGCCACGGGGCCCATCGAGATGCTGCCGCACGTCGCCGGGATCGCGCGGGAGTGGGATCGGCGCATCAGTGTCATCCCCAATGCCGGGCTGCCCGTGCTCCTGGACGGGAAGACCCACTACCCATTGCAGCCAGATGGATTCGCCAAGGCGATGCGACGGTTCGTCGAGGAACTCCCGGTGGATGCGGTGGGGGGCTGCTGCGGGACGACGCCGCAGCACATCGCCGGGTTGCGAGAACTGCTTGACGGCACCACGCGCGGCCAGCGCGCCCCCGCCGCACCCGTGGCGGCGGCCAGCAGCCTCTATTCCGCCGTGGAGTTCAGGCAGGACTCCTCCTTCCTCGTCGTCGCCGAACGCCTGAATGCCAATGGGAGCCGGAAGTTCAAGCGACTCCTGGACGCCGAGGATTGGGATGCCCTCATGGCGATGGCGCGCGAGGAAGTGCGCGACGGAAGCCACGTGCTTGACGTCTGTGTCGACTTCGTCGGCCGCGACGGCGTGCGCGACATGCGTGAGCTGGCCTCGCGGCTCGTGCGGCAAGTGGATGCGCCGCTCATGCTCGACTCCACCGACGCGCGCGTCTTGCGGGCCGGGCTCGAGGCGGCGCCCGGACGGTGCATCGTCAACAGCGTGAACCTGGAGGACGGCGAGCGTCGGCTGGACGAGGTGTGCCCGCTCCTGCGCCGGCACGGCGCGGCCGTCGTGGCGCTCACCATCGACGAGGATCCCAAGGCGGGGATGGCGCGCACCGCGGCCAGAAAGCTGGAGATCGCAACGCGGCTCCACGGCCTGCTGACCTCGAAGTGGGGGATCTGCGAGGAAGACATCTTCTTTGACTGCCTGACGTTCACGGTGGCCACCGGGAACGAGGATGATCGACGGCTCGGGCTGGAGACGCTTGAGGGGATCGAGGCGATCGCGAAGGCCTTCCCCCGATGCCAGTCCGTGCTGGGCGTCAGCAACATCTCGTTCGGGCTCAAGCCGGCGGCGCGCACCGTGCTCAACAGCGTCTTCCTCTCGGAGGCGAGGGAGCGGGGCCTGGCCGCCGCCATCGTCCATGCTTCCAAGATCCTGCCGCGCGACCGCATCGATGCGGGCCGATGGGAAGCCGCGCACTGGCTGCTGCATGATTGCCGTGGCGAGCGACGCCCGGCCGGGACGCCGCCCGAGTTTGACCCGCTCATCCACTTCATCGGCCTCTTCCCCGACGGCGAAGAGGCGGCCGAGGCCAAGGCCACGCTGGCCGACCTCCCGATGGAGGATCGGCTCCAGGCCCACATCGTCCAGGGTGACGACGCAACGCTCCAGGAGACGCTGGACGAGGCGCTCCTGACCTACTCGCCGCTGGACATCATCAACAATCACCTGCTCGCGGGAATGAAGGTGGTGGGAGATCGATTTGCCGACGGCCGCATGCAGCTGCCGTTTGTCCTGCAGAGTGCCCAGGTCATGAAGAAGGCGGTCGCGCTCCTGGAGCCGGCGATGCAGCGCTCGGGCGCCGTCGGGCCCGCGCGCGCCAAGGTGGTGCTCGCCACCGTGTCGGGTGACGTCCATGACATCGGCAAGAACCTGGTCGACAT
>SXOD01000056.1 GCA_005776885.1 Planctomycetia bacterium | reverse complement strand
GGCACGGGCAACATGGAGCTGATCCTGGATCGATCCATCGCCGAGCGCCGGATCTTCCCTGCCATCAACCTTGCCGCCAGCGGCACTCGCAAGGAGCATTTGCTCATGGGCGCCAATGAACTCAAGACGATGACCGCGCTGCGGCGACGCCTGCTCACCATGCCCCCGGCGGTGCAGATGGAACAACTGCTTGCGGCCATGGCGCGGACGGAGAGCAACGAGGCGCTGGTCGGGCGCGATTGACGCACTGGGGTGGGGGCGGGGGGGGTTGACGCAGAATCGCCCTTCGTTCTGGAGGTTGACGCAGAATCGCCCTTCGTTCTGGAGGTTGACGCAGAATCACCCCTCGTTCTGGAGGTTGACGCAGAATCGCCCCTCGTTCTGGAGGTTGACGCAGAATCGCCCTTCGTTCTGGAGGTTGACGCAGAATCGCCCTTCGTTCTGGAGGTTGACGCAGAAAACGACTTCGGAAGTCCCTTTCCGTGCAAACCTCGAGAGAAGACCCACCTTGACCACCGAACACCTCAGAACACTGGACGACTTGGACCGGCGGCTGGACGGCTATCGAAACGTGACTGACGCGGACCTTCGCGGACGGGACGACTGCTACATCGTCGAGGGCGCGAGAATCGTGGCCCGATTTCTTCACGCAGCCCACACCGCCCACACCGCGCACACCGCGCACGTAGCGCACGCCGCCCACACCGCGCACGCCGCCCACACCGCCCACGCCGCGCACGCCGCCCACGCCGCCCACGCCGCGCACGCCGCGCACGCCGCCCACGCAGCCCACACAGCCCACACCGCGCACACCGCCCACGCAGCGCACACAACCCTGACGGACGGCGGACTCCGCCACGCGCATCCAGCGATGGCCATCGAGCCGCTCTCAGTGCTCCTGGGTGACGAGGTTGCGACGAGCGCGGACGGGCGACGGATCATCGAACTCTCGGAGCGGCTGGCCCGCGCGGGAGCACCGCACCCGGTGTTCATCGCGCCGCAGGCGGAAGTCACGCGCCTGTCTGGGTATCGACTCCACCACGGCGCGCTTGCACTGGGGCGAAGGCACGCTGAGGCCACCGTCCAGGACTTGCTCGGCGCCGATCCCCCGCCCCGCACGATCGTGTGCCTGGAGCGCGTCGTTCACACGGACAATGTCGGCTCGATCTTCCGCACGATGGGCAGCCTGGAATCGACGCCGGCGATCCTCCTCGCCTCGGACTCCAGCGATCCGCTGCTTCGCAAGTGCATCAGGGTGAGCTCCGGCCGCGTCTTTGCGACATCGTGGGCGAGGTCCGGCGCGGGGAGGTGGCTGGATGACCTGCGCGCGCTTCGGGCGGCAGGATGTGCGTTGGTTGCCGCCGAGCATGCCGATTCGGCGGAGCACATGGCTCGATCAACCAGCCCGGCCCGCCTGCGCGCACGGATCGACGCCACCCAACGGCTCGCCATCGTCATCGGCGCCGAAGGTGACGGCGTGGGCAAGGACACGCTCGCCTTGTGCGACCACATCGTGGAGATCCCGATGCGACCGGCCGCGGGGCTGCTTGCCGATGATGATCACCCCAGCCTCAACGCCGCGGTGGCGGCGGCGATGGTGGTCGGTGCACTCGGTGTTGATTGATCGGGACGCCTACGCCTCGGATTCGACGGGCACGATGGCCGGAGCACCCGCCACGGCGGCGATGGTGGCCGAAGCCAATCCATCGACTCCCATCTCGACCGGTCCGGAGATCCCGCTGGTGGGATCGGCGGCCAAGGTCTTGTCATCGACCCGCTCGATCGACGCGCCAAGCTTCTTGAGCTGCGCATCCATTCGGTCGTAGCCGCGGTCCAGGTGATAGACGCGCTGCACGACGGTCTCGCCCTCGGCGGCCAGGCCGGCCAGCACGAGGCACGCGCTCGCTCGGAGGTCACTGGCCATTACGGGAGCGCCGTGGAGCTGTCCGCAGCCCTCCACCACGCACACGCTGCCGTGGCGGGTGATCTTGGCGCCCATGCGTCCCAACTCCGCGACATGGAGGAATCGTTCCGGATAGATCTTCTCGTTGATGATCGAGTTCCCGTCCGCCATGCACAGGAGCGCCATGAACTGCGCCTGCAGGTCGGTGGGGAATCCGGGGTGCGGCTGGGTCGTGATCTGCGTGGCGCGCAGGCGGCGCTCGCTGGTGATTCGCACCGTGCAGGCGCGCGGATCGGCGTCGGGCGTGATGCGATCGACATGCACGCCGATGGCGTTCAGGCGATCGATCGCCGCGAGGAGCGAGTCCCAGGGGAATCGATCCAGGATGACTTCACCGTTGGTGATCGCCGCGGCGATGGCGTAGGTGCCGGCCACGATGCGGTCGGGCATGACCTCGTGCGTCACGCCGCGGAGTGACTCCACTCCCTCCACCACGATGCGGGGGCTTCCCGCACCCTTGATGCGCGCACCCATCGCGTTGAGCATGGTGGCCAGGTCAACCACTTCGGGCTCGCACGCCGCGCACTCGATGGTCGTGACGCCTCGAGCCAGCGTCGCCGCACTCATGACATTCGCCGTGCCAAGAACCGTCGAGCCGAACGGGCCGCCGAGGAACACGGTGGTGCCCTGCAGCCGATCGCAGCTCACGCGGATGTACCCAGACTTCATCTCGATCTTCGCGCCCAGCGCCTGCATCCCGCGAAGGTGCAAGTCGATGGGTCGATCGCCGAAGGAGCATCCACCGGGCATCGAGATGATCGCCTCGCCACGACGCGCCAGGAGCGGTCCCATCGTGCAGATGCTGGCGCGCATCGTCTTCACCAGGTCGTATGGTGCGATGGAGTTGGTGCGATCCACCGTGTGCAGCGTCATGCCGCCATCCGTCGCCTCACCGGTGCACCCCAGCCGCGCGAGCAACTTGCGCATGCTCTTGAGGTCCGAGTGGTCCGCCGTGCCGCGAAGCACGACGGGCTGGTCCGTGAGCAACGCCGCCGCCATCAATGGCAGCGCGGCGTTCTTCGCACCTTCAACCGTGATCCGACCGGAGAGCCGCTTGCCGCCTTGCAATACAAAACAATCCATCAGCATCCTGCCTTTCGAGTGCCCGGAATCTATCGTCGGCATTCGCGGCTGTGTGACTGGAGCCCCTCTGACACAAAAGTCGGGTGAACCTGTCGATTCCGCCCAGGCCCGCCGATGACCACGCCAGTCCCTACGATCCGCCCGTGACTGCCGCCGCCGCTGCCTCGATCGCCCACCCCGGCGACCCCCTCCTCCCCGACGCCCAAATGCACCTCGTGCCCCCAAACGCACCTGTTCTGGCGCGGGTGGTTCGATCGGAGCTTTGCACCAACGGAAAGAGTCAGTCGATCGTCCGCCATGTCTGCATCGATGTCTCCGGAACGCCGCTCGCCGGGAACTTTCTCGCCGGGCAGTCGTTTGGAGTGATCCCGCCCGGGGTGGATGCCCAGGGGCGTCCCCACAAGGTGAGGCTCTACTCCATCGCCAGCCCCGCCTACGGCGAAGATGGGGCCGGGCGCGTGCTGTCCACGACGGTCAAGCGGCTCGTCGCGGAGAGTGACGCACCGGCAGGTGACGACCCCGCGCGCGCGCACCCGCTCTTCCTGGGAGTGTGCTCCAACTACCTGTGCGACCTCGGTCCTGGCGCCGAAGTGATGGTGACCGGCCCCAGCGGCAAGCGATTCGTGCTGCCGGTGAACCGAGACGACCATGACTTCCTGTTCCTCGCGACCGGCACCGGGATCGCACCATTCCGGGCGATGCTCCATGAACTCCTGCTGGGCCCGCCGGAAGGCAGCGCCGCCCGCGCGGGCTGGAGGCCGTGCACTTCCCGCATCACTCTGGTCATGGGATGTCCCTACTCCACGGACCTGCTGTACGACCGGTGGCTGCGAGAGTTGGCCGCTGCATACGCCAACTTCGAATATCGAACCTGCATCAGCCGCGAGCCGGCCGCGGTCGCGGGAGCAGTCGCGGTAGCAGGAGTAGGAGTGGCGGGAGTGGGCGTAGCAGGAGTAGGCGGAGTAGCAGGAGGCGGGCGATACGTGCACGACCACATCGGCCGTCACATGGACGATTTCCGATCCGCGCTCTCCAGCCCCCGCACACTCATGTACGTCTGCGGACTGGCGGGGATGCAGGTTGGACTCTTCAAGCTGCTGGCGACGCAGGGGTTGGGCGAGCGATGGATGACGGTCGATGCCCCGCTGGCGGGAACGGACCCGGCGACCTGGGCCGACGCTGACATCAGGCGACGCGTTCGGCCCAGCCGGCGCTGCATGCTCGAGGTGTATTGATTCGACCCGGAAGGGCGCGTCGGAAATCGACCATCGGGTGGTGTTGTTGGGGAACTGCGGGACGGGGCTTGGGGAGGGGCGGGGCTTGTGGAGGGGCGGGGCTTGGGGAGGGGCGGGGCTTGGGGAGGGGCGAGGCTTGGGGACTGCCGCGACTCCGAGGTCTGCTCAGAAACGGCCTTCGGATGTCCGTTCCTGCGGCGACCTCGGGAACGGAGTCCGATTCCGCGCCAACCTCCAAAACGAAGTCCGATTCTGCGCCAACCTCCAAGACGACGTCCGATTCCGCGCCAACCTCCAAGACGATGTCCGATTTGGAGCAGACCTCAACCCCACTCCCCCACTCCCCCAATCCCCCAATCCCCCAATCGCGCAGCAATCAACGCTCGCAGCGCGTGTCGCATTCGAGGTTGCGCGGATCGCTCGTTGTCGCCCCAATCGCGCAGCAATCAACGCTCGCAGCTGGTTCCGTCCCCTGCCAGCTCGGGCGCCTGCCCGACGCCGCGACCATCCAACCGTTCGCGCTCCAAGTCGAGTGCCCGTCGAACCGATTGCACCACCCACGCGGAACGGCCAATGAGTTGCCCCCAGGTGAATCGCAGGACGCGCCAGCCACGAACCGAGAGCTCAACCTGACGAGCCTTGTCTTCCGCGTCCGCGCGGGGATTCCCGTGAAACTTCCAACCATCGATCTCGATCGCGACACGCAGCGGGACGTGCGCCAAGTCGATCCTCGCGAACGGGCGTCCGTCGGGGTCCTCGACTACGAACCCGGGCTCGAACCCGACAAGCCCGGCGGCAGCCAGGACCTCCAAGCACTTCGCCTCGGCCTCTGAATCCAGGCCTGTTCCGACACGCAGCGCTGCCGCATGAAGCACCGTCGCATGGCGAGCCCCCTTCCGGACGCGAGTGTCGATCGCACGCCTCATGCGATCCGGCGTGAGCCAACGGAGTTGGGTCGCTGTGTCGACAATCGCGGTTCTGCTGGCCGTGTCAATCAGCGGCAGGATGTCAAGCACGATGTCGGCGACATGCCGCAGGGGGATTCCCGAAACGCATTTCGGCGGCTCAATGCCGTCGACGCACCGCACCTGCCTCGCGAACTCGTTCGCCCTCCCGGGCCTTCGGGGGACCAGCACCAATCGCGGGATCGTGAGGATTTGCCGCAAGTCATGCCCCTGCAGCGCGAGCGCCGTACGCCCTGAGACAATCGACCCCTCCCCGCCCCAGAGCGCCTGCGCTCGGCCCATTCGAGCCGGAAACGGTGGGATGGTGGGATCCAGCACGAGGCACCCCACTTCCAGCTTCCACGTGCCGCGCTTGAGTCGACGAGTGATGGTTCGACGTTTCAGTCCTCCGGCGAGCGCTTGCTCAATCGTGAGGAGGCCGCACTGTTGATCGGACAAGCGCTTCAGTTCCGCAGGGATCTCTCCGGGTCGCATCCGCATCGCAGAACAATAACCCGCGACTCGCTGATTCCCCACCGCGAGGCCTTTCTTCTAGGTGTGCTGGAAAACAGCCTTCGGATGTCCGTTCCTGCGCCAACCTCAGGAACGATGTCCGTTCCCGCGCCAACCTCCAAAACGAAGTCCGACCCCGCACCAACCTCCAAAACGAAGTCCGTTTCCGCGCCAACGTCGGCCGCACAAGGACCCGTCACCCGCCACTTGCACCCGCGGCGGCGGCAGCGTTGAGTCGACGCAGCACCGCCCTTCCGCGTGCCATCGCCTCCGCGAACTGCGGGGCAGATTCCCCCTCAGGTCGTGCGGGCAGCGCCGCGCCGCCCCCCTGCCCGAGCCCCGCGGCGATGCGGAGTGCGTCGACCTGGGCCGGATCGGCCAGGGACACGTCCCCCGCCAACGCCGTGACAGCCTCTTCGAACTGGCCGTCGGCGATGAGGTGTTCCGCCGCGCGGACCGCCAGCGCCGCACCCGCCTCCGCCGCAAGATCCTGGTTGGCCGCTTCCAACGCACGCAACGCCAACCGTGCTCGATCCGCGGCACTCAGCTCTTCCGGCGTGAGCAGTTGATCGGCCTTGAGAAACTCCCTGGCGTCCAGCCGCTCCAGCGCGACGAGCAGTGCGGCTCGATAGGTTGCCAGTTCCGCGAGATCGACCGATGCTGCTGGCCGGAACCGACTCCTGAGTGACTCCAGGTCCGCCGCTGTCGCTGCCGTGGCGGCCGAGTGCTCCAGCATGGCACGCCGGACCTCAGGGTCGGCCTGCGCCGCTTCGTCGATGACGTCGGATCGATGGATGGAAAGCAATGCCGTCGCCGCGGCGCGCCGCACCTTCGGATCGGTCGCGGTCAAGCCGCTCACCAGGAGCGGCGCGGCGTGCTCGGCTGCCCCCGAAGGGTCCACTGTCCCGTTCGCGAACGCCGCCAGGAGGAGCGCCAAGCTGGGCGTCCCGCCATCCGTCCAGGCACGGGCGGCGCCGTCCATCGCGGCGGCCCAGAGCAGCGGGTCGAACCCGCGCGCCGGCTGCGTCGCGCCGGCGAAGGCCACGGCGCGAAGCGCCAGCGCTGCCGCCGCCTCACGAGTCACCCGGTCCCCGAACCAGCTCGTGGCCAAGGCCAGTGCATCGGCCCGCTCTTCCAGTCCGCGCACGCGGAGCAACTCAGCGACCACGGTCGGGTCAGCCTCGACACCAAGGAGTGCCAGCAGGACGGCTCGATCCTGCCCGCGGTCAGACTCCGCGAGTCGACGCACCACCGCGGCGCGATTGCCTGCGTCGGGATCCGTCGCGAGCGACCCAATCGCGTCGAGCTCGTCGTCCAGGAGCCGAGTTCCCTCGCGCGTGATTCGCTCCAGCTGCGCCAGCGCCGCCGCACGAAGCGACGTGCTGCCTGACTCCAGCCAGTCCACCGCAAGTGCGACCTGGTCGCGCGGGGTGGTCTTCGCCATGACTTCGTCCACCAACGATTGCAGCAGCGCACGATCCGCCGCCGATTGTGCGCGCAGCTCCTCCAGCTCGCGGCGGCTGGCTTCATCGTCGACCAAGGCTTCGCCCATCCCAGGGCCCAATGGAGCGCCCGCCGCAGCAGCGTGCAGCGCCGTGGCCAGTTCCCGGAGCGAGGGGGGCATCGCCCCACCTGACGCCAAGATGGCCGCGCAGGTGGCCGGCGGCATGTCGATCCGTGCCGCGAGCGCAGTCACCACCGCCAACGATCCATCGCCGCCCGCGACAATGAAACCGTTCGCCAGTTCCCAGGACCTTGCGGAGTTGAGCGCAAGCAGCGCGTCGGCGGCCGCGGTGCGTTCGATCAGCGGGGCCCTCGGGTCGGCGATCACCCGTGCGAAGAGGTCGGCTTGGACATCTCGGCCAGTGCCGACCGCATCAACCGTGACAGATGACTCTCCCTCCGCAACGGGAACGGTCACGCCGGGACCGGCATCGAGCGATGGCTGTTCCGGCGCGCCGATCGGCACGGCGGGACCCTGGGTTTCGCACCCCATCGTGCACCCCATGGCGCACACCATGGCGCACACCATCGCGCAATCCATGGCGCACGCGACAGCGCGGACGCCACAGCACAGCAGCGCCGCAAGCGCCTGCCTGGAGCGTCGACCGCGCGCGGGCGCGTCCCCCGTCAAATCAGCTCACCGCGTCGGAGTAAGGCAGCAGCGCCATGAATCGCGCACGCTTGATGGCCATCGCAAACTGCTTCTGGCCCTCCGCCGTGTACCCGGTGCGCTTGCGGCTCTGCATTCGGCCGTTGGGCGTCAGGTTTCGACGGAGCTCGTCAACGTGCTTGTAGTCAGGCGGAACGCGACGCTTGCCCTCGGGCTTCGCGTCGGTCATGTTGGCTGCGGAATAGTTTGGGTTCATGGATCGATCAACGGGGCCAAGAGGCCCGAGTGAGGTGCCTTGGATGCCAGTTGGGAGGTTTCGGCATCGAGCCGAACACCCTTCCGGCAACCCCCGACCGTCCGGGGGTGGCGAACGGAGGATCGTACCAGAACTCAACGTGACAGCACCGAAAGGGCGTCCCGGACCCTCTGAGGATCGATCCCCGTCTCCCAACCACGCTCGATCGCCAGCGCGAGCAGTCGTTCCGTGGCCAGGTTGCCGGGGGCTCCCGGCGCGAAGGGACATCCACCCAGCCCTCCGGCGCTGGAATCAAGGCTTCGGACACCAAGATCGATCCCCCGCGCGGCGCAATCAAGTGCGCGCCCTCCGGTGTCATGCAGGTGCAGCGTCAGGCGGTCGATATCGATGTCGCCGTCCTCAGTCATCGCTTTCACGAGCCGTTCAATGTCCTCCGGGGTCGCCGCCCCGATGGTGTCCCCGAGGTCGATTTCGTCTGCGCCTGCCTCCGCCAGGGCACGGGCGACGCGCTCGACGTCCGATGTCGGGATCGGTCCCTCGTAGGGACATCGCACGACGCACGAAATGTAGCCGCGGACCGGAAGTCCAGCCGCTCGGGCGCGCACCATGACCGAGGCACTGCGTGCGAGCGTCTCGTCGATGGACGCGCCACCGTTCCGCTGGCTGAACGTCTCGCTCGCCGCGACGAACACGGAGATCTTGTCGGCATGCGCCTCCAGCGCGCCGTCGAGGCCGCGTTCGTTCGGGACGAGCGCGCTGTACACCGTGCCGGCGCGTCTCGTGATTCCGCGGAACACGTCGCCCGATCCCGCCATGGTGGGGACCGCCTTCGGGTTCACGAAGCTCCCGACCTCGATCTCCGGGAAGCCGGCTTCCGAAAGCGCGTCGACAAATCGAACTCGCTGCGCCACCGAGAACGTGCGTGGGTCGTTCTGCAGCCCATCGCGTGGCCCGACTTCGGTGATCCTGAGCCTCATGGCTTCCCGCCCTTCTTCAGCCGCTCGTCTTCCTTCTGCGCGCGATAGAAGAGGATGGCCACGAAGACGGCCACGCCAATCGTCATGGGAACGGCCGCGATGAGGAGCAACACGTCAGCGGTCCACTGGAAGCCGACTTCCTGCGCCTCGGCCAGGCCACCCTCACCAACCCGCGAAAGCACCCACGGCATCATGCCGAGCCTCCCGGCAGCGCGCAGCGAGGCGCGACCGACGCCGCGCAGTTGCTTCCGTCCACGCGCACGCAAACCGCTGCCCCCTCGGCGGCGTGGGCGCTTCGGACCATCGCCAGCGCAATGGCCTGGCCTCCCAGCATGGGGCTCACCGTGCTGCTCGTGACGACGCCGATCGCTGGCGTATCCGCCGCTTCCGCCCGGTGCACCTCGTCGCCGGCCTCGGGAAGCGTGGCGCCGCACCGCAGGCCGACCAGCCGCTGCTTCGGGGCACCAAGGTGATGCATCCGCGCCACAACCTCCTGCCCCGGATAACACCCCTTCGTGAAACTCACGTGCGATTCGAGCAGGCTGGTCTCGGCCGGGAGATTCTCGGTCGAGAAATCGATGGCAAACATCGGGTTCCCTGCCTCGACCCGCGCGGTATTCGCGGCGCTCCACCCGGCCGGCCGGAGTCGATCGGTGTCCACGACGCCGGCGTCCCAAAGGCTCACGCACGAATCGATCGGCAGCACGAGCTCCCACCCCACCGATCCCAGCCATCCGCGGCGGATCGCGCAGGTGTGGCCCGCGATCGCCGCGCCGGGGCCATCGATGATGCCCAACGCCTGGAGTGCCGACGTCGCGGCGGCCCCGTGCACGCCGATCGACGCGAGGTCGCCACGCTCCCGAATCTCCACTGCCTCACCGAAGTGGAGTTGTCCCAGAAGCTGGTGGACGTGGGCCACGCACGCGATGTCCATCTGCAGCCACCAGCCGTCCGGCCGCCGCAGCGCGACGACGTCAGCCTCGATCCGCCCCTTGCGGTTGGTGATGAAGGCCTGGGTGAACTCGCCGCATGCCACGGGCTTGAGCGCGTTGGTCACGAGTCGGTCCAGAAACGACGTGGAGTCTGGTCCCGCCACCTCCAGGATCCCCCACTGCGACCACTCGATGAGCGCGGCACCTCGACGGATCGCCGCATACTCCGCCTCGACGGCGCCGTAATCAAGCACCAGCCATGTTCCCGGCGACTCGACGGAGGCTTGGTATGCCATCCTGGCCACCTGGCACACACGCGACGTGATCCCTGACGCCGCGCGCCCGGCGGCCGCGACCGACGCGGCGAGCCGCGAGGTCAATCGCTCCGCATGGGCATCTTGTCGATCCTGCAGGATGCTCGTTCGCACGGGGGGTCGAGTCTATAGTCCCCCACCATGAACATCGACCTCATGCGTCGTCTCTGTGAAGTTCCCGGCATCCCAGGACGCGAGGAGCGCGTGCGCGCCCTCATCGAGAAGGAGATCAAGGGGCTGTTTGACGAGACACGGGTCGACGCGATGGGTTCGCTCATCGCCACTCGCAAGGCGCGTGCGGCCGGGGGCAGGAAGCGCAGCGGCACCGCCAAGAAGATCTTGGTCGCCGCACACATGGACGAGATCGGGTTCTACGTCCGCCATGTCGATGACCGTGGATTCCTCTGGCTCAACCCCGCGGGTGGCTTTGATCCGAGGAATCTCTTCTCGCGCCGCGTGCTCGTGATCACCGAGGGCGGCGACCTCGAGGGCGTGCTCAATCCAGGAGGCAAGCCGATCCACATCTCCAGCGATGCGGAACGAAGCAAGGTCCCCGGCACCGAAGAGTTCTTCGTGGATCTCGGGCGCGATGCCGCCGACGTCAAGAAGCGGGTGCAGATCGGCGACTACCTCGTCATGCACGAGCCGTTCCTGGACCTCCCCCAGTGCGTCGTGAGCAAGGCCATCGACAATCGATTCGCCTGCTGGTTGGCGATCGAGTCCATCCGCTCCCTCGTGCGGTCCAAGGCACCCCACGCCTGCGACATCGTCGTGGCCTTCACCACGCAGGAAGAAGTTGGCCTTCGCGGTGCGTCGGTCGCCGCCAACGCCGCCGGTGCCGACATCGGCATCGGCCTTGACGTCAACCTGGCCTGCGACACCCCCGGCGTCCCCGACACGCAGCGCGTCACCAAGCAGGGAGATGGCGCGGCGATCATGGTCCAGGATTCGTCGATGATCAGCGACGTGACCCTCGTCCGCGAGTTCTGCACCTTGGCCAAGAAGAAGCGGATCCCGCACCAGCGCGCGATCCTCCCGCGCGGCGGGCAAGATGGCGCGGCGATCCAGCGCGCGGGCCAGGGTGCACGGTGCATCGCGCTGGGTGCGGGCACTCGGTACATCCACACGGTGACCGAGATGGCCGACAAGCGGGACCTCAAGGCAGCACGGGACCTGCTGACGGCGTACCTCGCCGGGGCCTGAGGACAGGCACCGCACGCGCACGCGCCGCACGTTCACCCACCCGCACCTACCACCCGCACCGGCCAACGAGCCACGCGGCGATCCTGTCCGCGGCGTCGATCTTTGGCAGCGATTCCAGCGCGTGCTTCATCGCCTTGCGCCGCGCCGGGTGGGCCAGCACCTCGCGCATCGGCCCACCGATTGAATCCATGTTCAGTGCTGGCTCCAGCCGGTCGTACGCGATGATCGCCCCGCCGGCATCCACCAGTTCGCGAGCATTGGCTTCCTGGTGAAGATCCTTGTGCCAGGGGTATGGCGAGAAGACGGCGGGAACGCACGCCTGCCTGACCTCCCAGACCAGATTGGCGCCGGCGCGGGCGAGGGTGGCGTCTGCGGCACCCCACGCGTGTCCCATGCGGTCGACGAAGGGCACGACGACGGCCCGGACCCCCGCGTCCCGGTACGCCGACTCCAACAGCCCGACGTCGTCGCCTCGCGGCCCGCATTGATGGAGGACTTGCCAGCCGCGCAGCGGCTTGTCGGGGGACGCAGCGAAGGCTGCCATGAATCGATTGACGCTCGCGGCCCCTTGGCTTGCGCCCGTCACGAACAGGGTCGGCGCATCGGGAGCCAACCCGAACGCGGCCCGGCTGGACGCCTGGTCCGAGACCGGTCGCGTGGACCGTCGCAGCGGCACGCCAACGATGGACTGCGGCTGGACGGCCAAGCCCTTGGCCGGGACGGCGCTCACCACGACATCGGCGCGCCGCGAAATCCATCGGTTGGCCCGGCCCGCCACCGCGTCGAGGTTCACCAGCAGCACCCGCGCCCCCGCGCGCCTCGCGGCCGCGGCGACGGGCGCACTCACGAAACCGCCCAGCGAGACAATCCAGTCGGGCTGTTCAGACTTCACCAGGGCATCGCACGCCGCCCGGGCGGGAAGCACCGAACGCACGAATGACCACAACCCAGCGGGTCGCACGCTGAATGGCCGCGCCGGAATCGGCTTGGACTTCGCCCCGGCGGCATCCAACATCGAGAGGTCAATCGGCCGCTCGCTGCATGCAAAGACGCAACGGATGTTTGGCTCGATCTGTGCCAACCGTTCGGCGATGGCCAGGCCTGGCGCGATGTGGCCTCCCGACCCACCACCGGCCAGGACCACGCACCCCCCGGAGCGCACCGGATGTCGATTTCGATCGCTCACGCGGCAGTGGGTCGCGCCTCCGACGCGACGCCCTCCTCTTCGGTGTCCCGAAGTTCGCCGAGCGTGGGGCCGCTGACCAGCCTGCCGCCGATGCGGTCAAGCCGCACCAAGAGCCCCAAGCTGAGTGCGGTCATCATCCAGCCCGTTCCGCCCCGCGAAATGAGCGGGAGTGCGATGCCCTTCGTCGGCGCCAGCCCCGTCACGACGAGCAGGTTGATGATCGCCTGGAGCGTGATGGTCGCGATGATCCCGGTCGCCGCCAATCGGAGGAACCTGGACTCGGCCGTGTCCGGCGTGCCGGGCGCGGGCGAAGCATTGGCCACGACCGCGACACCGCTCCACGTCAGCCAGGCAAAGAGGAAGACGATGAGCAGCGCGCCTGCCATCCCCAGTTCCTCCGCAGCCACCGAGAAGATGAAGTCAGTCGTGGCCTCGGGGAGGTAGCCGTACTTCTGGATGCCCTCGCCGATCCCTCGGCCAAGCAACCCGCCGCCGTTGATCGCTCCCATCGACTGGATGATGTGGTAGCCAATGCCTTGAGGGTCCGCGTAGGGATCCAGGTAGGCCAGGATTCGGTTGACTCGATAGGGACTGGTTACCACCAATCCGACGATGGCCAGCAGGCCGACCGGCACCATCGCGGCGACATGCCACACGCGGGTCCCTCCAGCGACCAGGGTGAGGGTGCCGACCAGCGCCATGAGGACGCCCGTCCCCAGATCCTCGGCCGCGACAAGCAGGCAGACCAGCCCAAGCAACCCGAACGGCACGAGGAAACCCGACCTGAACCGACGCATCGCGTCCCGGCCGTGGTGCACGGCGTAGAGCGCCAGTCCCACGGGGAGGATCCATTTGGCCACTTCGCTCGGCTGGAAGCTGAACCAACCGAGGTCGACCCACCGTTGCGACCCATTCACGGTTCGGCCAAGACCTGGCACGTAGGCGAGCGAGGCGGCCAGGGCGGCGAGCGCAATCAATCCGTACTCGCCGCCAAGTCGGCGTCCCCACCCCATCGACACGCGGAGCAATCGTTCCCAGGGGATCATCGCC
The DNA here is from genome assembly GCA_005776885.1 of Planctomycetia bacterium. GTDB lineage: Bacteria > Planctomycetota > Phycisphaerae > Phycisphaerales > SM1A02 > SXOD01. Next base: position 16,515 of record SXOD01000056.1, on the reverse strand, counting down.
CCCACGGCGAGGCACGCGCACGCCAGGATTGCGAAGGTCGTGGAGCGCGCACCGAGCAACCCCCCGACGCTGGTCGCGGTATCCGCGTTGGCGCGCAGCCCGGCAGACGCGACCAAGATCGCGCCCACACAGAGGAGCGACAGCATGGCGATGGCAAGACTCTGGCCTGGACGGAGCACGCGGGGAAACTATCGGACATTTGGCTCTCCAGGGCGCAGTTTCCGGGCTCGGGTCGCCGTATCCTCCCTCCCCCCCTTCGACCACCCATGCGCGTGTACCTCGAGACCTTCGGCTGCCAGATGAACGAGCTCGACAGCGAGCTCGTCCGCAGCAACCTGCTGTCGCTCGGCTACTCATTCGTGGATCGTCCCGATGACGCGTCCGTCATCCTTTTCAACACCTGCTCTGTTCGGGAGCAGGCGGAGCAGAAAGCGTGGAGCCGGATCGGGATCGTCGGGCAGCGGAAGAAGGCGGGCGAGAAGTTGATCCTCGGGGTCCTCGGCTGCATGGCCGAGCGAGACGGGCTGGACATGCTCCGAAGGCATCCGCAGGTGGACATCCTCTGTGGGCCCGGGGAGCTGGATCGATTGCCGCACCTCCTGGGGAACATGAGGTCGATCACCGACGATCGACCTGCCCGGGCCGACCGGGTGGCACTGGCCGGGAACTCCAACCGCAGGACCGCCACCTTGGAGGCGGCGCAGGATGGGTTGGAAGCCTTGGACCTTTCTCGGTCGTTTGATCCCGCCCATTCTCTCGCCGGGAAGGCTTCGGCGTATGTGCGCATCACCCGGGGCTGCAACAAGTTCTGCACCTATTGCGTGGTTCCGCACACACGCGGCGCGGAAGTCCACCGCCCGCCGGATCACATCGTGGACGAGTGCAAGCGCCTCGCTGACCAGGGGGTCATCGAAGTGACGCTGCTTGGCCAGACCGTCAACCACTATCGGTACACGCACGGGCGTGCATTGACCATTGAGGGGCTGGAATTGCCGCAGGTGGGACCCGGGCTCTCTGCGTTTCGTACCCCGCTGGGCGGGGCGTCTGCGGGGTCCGGCGCCGCCGGAGATCGAACCACCACCTTCGCCGACCTCCTCTTCAGGATCCACGAGGAAGTGCCCGCCCTCCAGCGCATCCGGTTCGTGACCTCGTACCCACGCGACTTCAGCGACGAGGCCCTCAAGGTCATGGCGCAAAGCCCGCGAATCTGCCCCTACCTGCACGCACCAGCCCAGAGTGGTTCCGATCGAATACTCAAGCTCATGAACCGCGGGTACACCGTCACGCAGTACCTGGAGTTTGTGGACCGGGCGTTCAAGATCGTGCCCGACCTCTCCCTCGCGGGCGATTTCATCGTTGGGTTCCCAACGGAGACGGACGCGGACTTTGAGGCGACCTGCGACCTCGTCCGGCGAGTCCCCTTCAAGAACAACTTCATCTTCAAGTACAGCCCGCGACCGGGGACCGTGGCTTACGACCGTATCCCGGACGATGTCCCCGATGAGGTCAAGCGCTGGCGAAACAATCGACTCCTGGCCATTCAATCCGAGCGATCCGCCGAGGTCCACGCCTCTTGGGTCGGGAGAACGCTTCCCGTTTTCTTCCAGGACACCAGGTCCATCCGCCGCGCCCCGATTGCGGCTGGGGCCGCGCTGGTCGGGGCGACCATCGAGGGGCTTGCTCCGGCGACCCAACCAGCTCCAGAGGTCAACGGCATCGGATCTTGGCAGGCAATCGGGCGGACCGCGGGCGATTTGATCGTGGCTGTTCCGGCCGCGACCGTTGCCGATGCGGACGCCCTCGTGGGCTCGATTCGCCTCGTCCGGATCACGGAATCCGGCGATCTGCTGCTCAAAGGGCAGTTTGCGTAGCCAAGAACTATGTTACCGGACCTTACTTCCAACTGGATCAACCGAAGCCAAGCGTCGCTTCGCGAAAATTCCTCTCCCAATTTTTGCTGAGTCCTTTGACCTCCCCCAAGTAGGGGCTACCTTCAGTTTGCCAGTAGCGCGGTCCCGATAGCGCTCGGCAGGAGAGGTCAAAGGGCTCGTCGGATTCGTCCAGTTTGGACCCGGCGAGGTTGAGTCCCGTGTAAGTCCCTGTGACCTGACACCGAAAGGATCTATTGAGATGAAGAGCGTTTCCCTTCTCGCTACGGGCATGACCGCCCTGGTTGCTACCTCCGCATTCGCTGGCTTTGACGGCTTCTCAGTCGTCTCCGCCGGCAACATCGGTGGCCGCGACGTCTATCGTGTGTACGCCAACACCTCTGGTGGCAACTACACCTTCCTGAACTGCTTCAACCACCAGACCACTGCTGGTTCGCAGGCCGATGTCCTCCACAACGACTTCGCCGGCGGTTCCTGGAACCCCAACTTCACCTTCCTGCCTGACCAGGCGGCCAACGACTCCTACGCCACCGCGTCGGGTCTCTCGGGCGCCTTGGCTGACACCTCCCTCGACCCAAGCTTCGGCTCCGGCGCTGGCTCGGCCATCCCGCACAACGCGGGTTGGTACGACGGCTCCCCGGGCACCGCGAACGCGATGGGCAGCAGCCTGATGGTCATGCAGGTCGCCTTGGCCAGCGGTTCCGGTGGCTACTCGGCCAACCTGACCATCGGGTACAAGGTTGCCGGCACCACCACGGCCCTGTTCGGCTACGGCAGCTACTCGGTCGGCGTCCCCGCCCCGGGTGCGATGGCCCTCCTGGGCCTCGCCGGCTTCGCTGGCCGTCGTCGCCGCTAATCGGCACGACAGGTTGACCCGGTAAGTCGAAACACTGGCTCGACTTACAGGACCTAGACCATAAAGCCCCCGCTCCTCGGAGCGGGGGTTTTTCGTTGGTTAGCAGTGGCCGCGCGAAGGCCAGACCCGGGCCGGACCAACTGGAACCTAGACAAACCCTGATTCCAGCCCCCAAAACGGGCAAGCGGGAAAATTCAAGGATTGCTTGACTCAGGCGCTGCAGGGTCTATCTTTTGGTTCGTGGGATGGGAACTCTGGTCGGTCGCGTGACGATCACCCAAACCAAGTTTGTTCAAAAAGTCAGAGAGAGAGAAAAAGATGACCAAGGCATTTGTTTTCGTCGGTGGCCTCGCTGCGATCGTTGCGGGCTCTGCGTCCGCGGACTTCGTCAACTACTCGGTCGTGTCGGCCGGCAACATCGGCGGCCGTGACGTGTACCGCGTCTACGCCAACTTCAACGAGGCGGACGACGTCCTCCTCAACTTCTTCAACCACAGCACCACCGCGGGCGGCCAGACCGGCGTCCTGCACAACGACTTCGCTGGCGGCAGCTGGAACCCGAACTTCACCTTCCTGCCTGACCAGGCGGCGAATGACTCGTACGTCACCATGAACGGGACCTCGGGCGCCACGGCGTCCACCGCCCTCGACCCGAGCTTCGGCTCCGGCGCTGGCTCGGCCATTCCGCACAACGCGGGTTGGTACAACAGCAACCCCGGTACACCAATCGTGGTCGGTGCCGGCCTGAGCGTCATGATCATGCAGGTCGCGCTCACCACCGGCGACGCTGGCTGGACGGCTGACCTCACGAGCGGTTGGAAGGAGTCCACCTCCACCAGCCAGGCGCTCTTCGGCTACGGCAGCTACTCGGTGGGCGTCCCCGCCCCCGGCGCGCTCGCCCTCATGGGCCTGGCTGGCTTCGCCGGCCGTCGTCGTCGCGCCTAATCTGCGCCGCTTCGACTGCTGATCTGACATTGGGTCGCTCTCACGCGTCCCCGTCTAGACGGTGATCACTGACCGCCCCGGCACCTTGCCGGGGCGGTCTTTTTTTGCCCTGAGGAGCTCCGCTCGACCGACGAGAATCTCCGCAAGAAAAGCAAGAAATCTCGGTTTGTTTCGTGGCCAACTACCTCATTCCGGGGTACTTTGATCCGTTAGTTCGCACCAATGAGGGGCGAGCCAACCCCACGCCACTATCCATCGGAGAACCAAGAGTGAAACTCGGTACGACCCTCGCATGCCTCTCGCTTGGCGGCCTCGCTGCCTTCCTCGGCCAACTCAACGCTGGTGCACGCCCCGCCGACGATGGTGGTGCGAGTGCGGGCGCTGACGTGATCGTGGGCGCCATCCCGGACTACACCAAGTACTACAAGGGGACCATCGGCGGCGAAACTTGGCTGTCGTATGCGTTCGGTTCGACCAGCTGCAATATCGGCACTGCGCAGTTGGAGTGGTACGCTGCTCCGAGCAACCGTCACCCGGTGATCCCTCAGAACCTGTACCGGGTCAAGAATGGTGGCTTTGAGCACATCGGCGTCTCCTGGGTGAAGCACGGATTCTGTGCGCTTCAGCAGACCCTGTGCGGCTCATGCACGCCGGCCGGCGGAGGCTGCCCGTCGCTGCTGGGAGTCGGCTGTTCCGATCCCTACACCGCCAGCCTCAACGGCTCGCAGAGCGATCTGCGTCCCCGATACCAGATCAATCCGTCGACTGGGTATTACGTCACCGCCCAGAGCGACCCGACGAGCTCCGACCCCTCGGCCGCCAAGGAGCGCCTGCGCGTCAAGCAGAACGACATGAACCCAAGCTTGAACGCCGGCGCGATCTTCTACGCCGAGTGCCAGTACATCCACCCGCAGGATGCCGAGGCGAGCAACTCCCTGAACAACGCCTCCTACCGCCGGGTTGTGGTGGGCGCTGACTCGAGCACGGGTTACGCGCTTTCCTTCAGCGGAAGCACGATCCAGCAGCTCCCCGCCATCTATGGCTGGAAGGACCAGCACAACGACGTGTCGATCAAGGCCGTCGATGTCTCAGGCGATGGCCGCTTCAACATCGGCAACCGAGCCTGGGAGGTGAGCCCCGGCGTCTGGCGCTACGAGTACGTGGTGCACAACCTCAACTCCGACCGCGCTGGATATTCCTTCAGCGTCCCCGCGAGCGACAACATTGACGTCAGCAACATTGGCTTCGCCCGCCCCATGTACCACTCCGGCGAACCGTTCGCCAACGACATGTGGACTGGCGTCCACGCCAATGGCGCGGTGACCTGGACCTGCCCACAGACGTATGCGCAGAACACGAATGGCGCGGCGCTCCGCTGGGCCTCGGCCTACACCTTCCGCTTCGACAGTTCCGTTGCGCCAAACGCAGTGAACGGGACCGCGACTTTGGGTCTCTTCAAGCCAGGCAACCCGGCCTCGGCGACCGCCCCCGTGTTCGTGCCAGACACGGCTCCCGCCACCCCCGGTGACTTCAACGGCGACGGCATCATCGATGGCATCGACATGGGCATCCTGCTCGCCAACTGGGGCGGAGCCGGTGGCGACGTCAATGGCGACCACGTCACCGATGGCATCGACCTCGGATCGCTCTTGGCAAACTGGGGTGGCTGAACGCCTCCTCATGAGTTGCCGGCATCGATTGACTTGATGCCTCAGACGTGAATCTTCAGGGGGCTGCCGAACTCCGGCAGCCCCCTTTCACAATCAACGATTGGCACTGGATGACGGCCGTCATCCGTCCGAAACCAAGAACGATTCGAACCGAACACGAGATTGACCATGCGACACACGCCACTGCTCCTGCCAACGATCGCCCTGGCCACGGCCGCCACCAGCCTCTTGGCCACGGCCCTCGCGCCGAAAACGTCGCCAGATGGCGCGCACATCCCGGAGCTGACTGCCTTCGGTGAGGTCGTGCTCGGGCTGCCGGATGGACTGCCGACGAGTGTCTCCATGGCGATCCCGTTCGACGGCGGTGTCTTGGACGTGAACCTGGTGACCCACAGCGTCCGCAGCGCGGACTTCACCGCCTTGGTGGACGTCGGAGGAAACACCCTTGTGTCGGTCGAGGCACCGGCTCCCCGGACCTATCGCGGCTCCGTGGCTGGCTACCCCGAGAGCCGTGTCGCGGCTTCGCTCCTGGAATCCGGGCTCAGCGGCGTCATCCTGCTGGACGAGGACACCACGCTCGTGGTGCAGCCGATCACTGACTTCCTCCCGGACTTCGACGGCGCGGATGGCACCCACGTCATCTTCCGGGCTTCCGACGCCATTGCGCCGGTGGGATTCTGCGCCAACCTCCTTCACGACATGACCGTCAAGCAGCAGGTGTTGGCACGCGAGGAACAGGCCGGCGGCGGGCGCCACGGCGACTCCGATGGCGGGATCGCCGGCACGACACCCAGCATCTGCGACATTTCGTGCGACACCGACTATGAGTTCTTCACGGCGAACGGGTCCAGCGTGAACAACACGATCGCGGACGTCGAGCTCATCATCAACGGCATCGACACGATCTACGACCGCGACGTCAACATCATCTTCGAGATCGTGTCGACGGTCGTGCGATCAGCCTCGGCCGACCCCTACACCACGACCACGATTGACGGTCGTCTGGGCGAGGTGGAGACGGTGTTCAGCGCGTCGCCCTACTCCTCGATTCCGGACGACGTGGTCCACCTCTTCAGTGGCTACAACTTCTCCGGCGGCACCATTGGCCTGGCTTGGCTGGGAGTGGTGTGCAACGGTGGTTCCAACTATGGCGTGGTGGAGAGCCGCTACACGTCGTCGCTCAACTACCGACTCAGCCTGAGCGCCCACGAGCTGGGCCACAACTGGGACGCCACGCACTGCGACTCCCAGGGGACGGCCGCGTGCCACATCATGTGCAGCTCCAACGGCGGCTGCGGCGGCATTAGCGGATCCAACCTCAAGTTTGATGCACTCACCATCAGCGAGGTCACGACGTACAAGAACCAGGTCGGCTGCGACGCCACGGCTGCGGCGCCGGCCGCGCCGCCGTTCAGCGAGGACTGGGCCAGCACGTCAATCAGCGCCGCGCGCTGGTCCTACAACAAGGGTGGCACGGCCACCGCCGCCGCTGCAAACGAGCCATCGGCGCAGTACTCGCTCAATCTGGATTCCTCCGCCAACAGCGAGTTCGGCGATGATGAGATCCGAAGCGCCCGCATCGACATGGCCGGCCTGAGCGGGCACGAACTCCGCTATTGGGTCAGCCGCGCCGGCGTCGAGTCGGGCAAGACGCTCACGGTCCAGTACGTCAACTCCTCGATGCACTGGATCACCGTCAACACGATCACCTCCGACGGCGTCAACCCGACGGGATTCACCGAGCACGCCCATGTCCTGCCGTCCACCGCGCACCACGCGGACGCCCGGATCAGGTTCGTGGTCGATGGCGATGACAGCAGCGATGACTGGTTCATCGACAACATCCGAGTCCAGCCGCCCGGCGTCAGCGGCCCGGACAACGACTCCTGCGGCTCGCCGACCGTCGTCACGTTGGGATCAACCGTCTTTGACTCGGCGGGCGCCTCACTTGACCTCATCGCGGTTCCCACGCAGTGCAACGAGGCCGGCGCCGGACTGGTGGGCGACGTCTGGTTCAAGTTCACCGGCGTCTGCGACGGCGCGGCCAAGGCCAGCACGTGCGGCACCGTCAACTTCGACACCAAGATCCTGGTGTACGAGATGTCCAGCTGCCCGACCTCATCGCTGGACCTGCACGCCTGCGACGACGATGCCCCCGGCTGCTCGCTGGGGAGTTCCGAAGTCGAGTTCAGCATGATCCAGGGACAGGACTACCTGATCCGCCTCGGTGGCCGGACCACGACTGGCTCGGGCACGCTGACGTTGTCCCTTGTCTCGTGTGGGACACCCTGCCCGGCCGACCTCAGCGGGGACGGCAACGTCGACGGCGTCGACATCGGCATCCTCCTGGCGGGATGGGGCAATGCCAGTGGCGACATCAACGGCGATGGCGTCACGGACGGCATCGACTTGGCTTCATTGCTGAGCGGCTTTGGTGCGTGCCCGTGACCGCAATCGTGACTGCGGCCTTGACCTTGATCTTGGTCTTGGTCTTGGTCTTGGTCTTGGTCTTGGTCTTGACGCCGCGCTGAGCAGGATTCACCGCGCGGGCGACCGCGCCTAGACTCCGCGCCCCCATGGGGACGCGCGCCAGCCATCCCGTACTTCAGCGCTTGGATCCGCTGTCAGTCGTCGCCTTGGTCGCGGCCGTCGTGCCATTGTGTCCACCATTGAACCTCATCGGGTCCATGCTCGGTGCGTGGCGATGGCGGGTCGCCGCTCGTGGGCAGCAGGTGTGGTCGCGGCGCCTGTCGATCGCGGCGACGGCACTGGGGCTGATGATGGCGTTCCTGAGTGTGTCGCTGGCGAACTGGATTGAGACCTCCCTGCTCAAGTCGATCACCCCGGCGGCCTCCGCGGCGATCGGCGAAGTCAGCACCGCCGAGCCAATCGCCGCCGCACTGGCCGAGGAAGTCGGCGAGCCGCGGCGGGTGACGGAACAATCCAGCGAGTTGGCCGGGGGCTCGGTGATGCAGGTGGGTTTCTCCTCCCGGTGGCGGGTCGATGGCCCGTCCGGGAGCCGCGTGCTGGAGTGCACCGGCGTGTTCGTGCCACAGTATGGCTCGATCCTTCCGGTGGCTCGCGTCGCGACCGTGCGACTCCAGCGCGGTGACGGCTCCATCGTCGTCTGGGAGCAGCACTAGACTTTCGTCCCATGTCGCTCGATTCCGTCATCGACCCATCCCTCCCGAGTCCCGGTGAGCCGCTGGACCCCCCTGAGGGCCAAGTCCGACGCACAAGCAGCCTGGCGATCTGGTCCCTCGTCTTGGGAGGGATTGGGCTTCCATTCCTTGTTTGCGCCTGTCCACTTCCAAGCATTGCGGCCATCGTCCTCGGCCTGGTGGCCTACATCGCCATCGGGCGCAACCCGTCGCTGAAGGGGCGGGGACTGGCGATGGGTGGTGTCGTGTGCGGGTTGGCCGCCTGCCTGATCCTGACGTGGATAGCGATGTTCGCGTGGGACAGGATCTTCCAGCCGGTGTTCCAGATGCCGCTTCGAGTCTCCGACGCGATCGCAGCCCGGGACGTTGACGGCTTCCGGGAGTGCTTCGCGCCACCGGGTTCGATGGCAGACGATGGCGTGGTGCTGGCGTTCTTTGATGAGGTGCACGCCAAGTTTGGGGCCCCCATTCACGCTGGCCTGGCGGAAGACTCGCAACCGTTGGCTGCCCCGGACCCCGGGACCGCGATCCCAATGCCTTGGGTCTTCACTTTCGGCAACACGGTGGTTCCCAGCCAGGCACAGCTGGAGCTGCTGGACGAGCGAACGGGCGTCTGGGGGGTCAAGCTTCGTTCGTTCGAGTTGATGGGACCCGATGGCGAGTGCCTGCGTTTCCCCGACACGTCCCCGGGATCACCGAAATGACAACTCGCTGGGCGCCGTTGCCGCCGCTGCGCGGTGCACGCGCTGCCGTGCTGGGGCTTGGCAAGTTTGGCGGCTCGGCGGGCGCCATCAGGTGGCTGGCCGCTCAAGGCGCGCACGTGGTCGTGAGCGACAAGGCATCGGCGACCAAACTGGCTCCCGGCATCGAGGCCCTCGCAGACCTGATCGGCTCCGGACAGGTCGAGGTGCGGGCGGGGCAACAGGACCTGGGTGATGTTGACGGCGCGGCGATCGTCGTGGCCAGCGCAGCGGTCCCCATGCCGTGGCAGAACCACCTCCTCGACGCCGCCCGCCGGGCAGGTTCGATCGTCACGACGGAGATCACCCTGGCACTCCGTGAATTGGACGGCATCCCTTCGCTTGCCGTGACGGGAAGCGCCGGAAAGAGCACGACGACCTCGCTGATCCATCATGGGCTCCAGGCGGCAGGCGTAGCGACGTGGATCGGCGGCAACATCGGTGGAAGTCTCCTTGACCTGGCCAGGGCCTCCACGACGCGGCCGGACTGGCTGGTGTTGGAACTCTCGTCTGCACAGCTGTGGTGGCTGGGCGCCGAAGCGATGGCTTGGGGCGGGATGGGATCCAGTGCGTGGTCCCCGTCGATTGGCGTTCTCACGAATGTTGCCCCCAACCATGTCGACTGGCACGGCTCCATTCGCCACTACGTGGCCAGCAAGGCTGGCATTGTGCCACCACACGGACCAGCGCTGCTTTCCACGCAGGACCAGGCGCTCACGGCGGTCCTCCGTCGGCATGTCGACGACGCACCCTGGTGGCCGGTTGATCCGACGCGCTTGCCGGAACCGCCCCCGCTGTGCCTCCCGGGAACGCACAACCAGCGCAATGCGGCCTTGGCATTGGCGGCCATCGAGGCCGTGCTGGCACACCCGGCGAGCCGAGGCGCCACGCACTCCATGGCCAAGGCAACGGAAGCGATCTCCCAGTTCCGGGGCTTGCCACATCGACTGGAACTGGTCGGCGAGGTGGGTGGCGTTCGTTGCTACAACGACTCCAAGAGCACGACTCCCGGAAGCGCACGCCTGGCGGTGGCCTCGTTCGTGGACCCCGGCCGAATCCACTTGATCGTGGGCGGCTACGACAAGGGTGTGGACCTTGGTTCCATCCGGGAACTTGCGCCACAGCTGGCCGGCCTCTACGCCATCGGGCAAACGGGCCCGACGCTGGCGATGTCGGAACCCTGGAGTCACTGCGGGACACTGTCGGTCGCGGTGGAGCGCTCACTGGACCGAGCCCATGCCGGTGACATCCTGCTCCTGAGCCCAGGATGCGCGAGCTGGGACCAGTTCAGCGACTTCGAGGCGCGGGGCGAGGCCTTTGCGTCCCTCTGCCGATCCTCGCGCCCGCGAATGCATCGCGCCGATACGATCCCGTCATGAGGCCAGCCACTCATTTCACGTCCGCGGTGCGCTCCGTCCCGATGGCTTCGATCGTCGCAGCGCTCGTGGCCCTCACAGGCTCGGGGTGCTATTCACCCAAGGGCGGCTGGTTTCCGGGACCCAACAGCGCGCAAACGTACTACTCCACGCCGATGGAGCCCGTGACGATCCGGATGGTGAACCTGTGCGCAAACGCTTCCGCAGCCGAACCATTCTTTGAGATCGACGTGCCGCCGCAGCAGCAGTTCTCCTACAAGTTCGTCGAGGGCGGAGGCGACAACCCATCTCTCACCCCCGACAGGATGATGTGGGCGCTGAAGCCGATCGGCAGCCAGACTGGCCGCCTGCGCAACACGCTTTCTGTCCCTCCCGCCGCCTGCCGCCGCGTCGATTACACCTTGCGTGCGCCTGGCGAGGCCATCCCCGCCGACCCGACCCACCGGCTTCGCAAGGACGATGTCCAGTCGACCGGTCGCCCAGGGCTGGTCCCCTCCTCGTCCGACCCCAACATTTACGACGGGTGAGCACGAGCACCCCGCCATCGGCCGTGGCGAACGCGTCGACCAAGACGTGGCGCATCGGGCACGGATACGACATCCATCGGCTGGACGCCGTGGCACCCGCGGGCCAGGGCCGGCCGATGGTGCTGGGCGGGCTCCTGCTTCCGTGCGATCGAGGACCCGTGGCGCACTCGGATGGCGACGCGGTCCTCCACGCGATCACTGACGCCCTCCTCGGGGCGATGGCGCAGCCGGACCTCGGCACGCTCTTTCCGGACAACGATCCTGCGCATGCAGGGCAAACATCTCGCGTCTTCCTGGCCGAGGCCGTCCGTCGCATGCGAGCCGCCTCGCTCTCGGTTGGAAACGTCGACGTCACGGTCGTGTGCGAGTTCCCCAAGCTCTCGCCCCACCGCGAGGTGATGCGGGAGTCAATCGCCAACTTGCTTGGGTGCCCCGCCACCGCCGTGAACATCAAGGGCAAGACACACGAGCGGGTCGACGCCATCGGCGAGGGCCGCGCCATCGAGGTGCACGTGGTCGCGTTGCTCCGTCCAGTAGGCTGACGGGATGCGAGCCATCGTCACCGGACAGGTCGGCCTGGACAAGCGGGCTTACCTCCAGCGAGTCGTTGACTTGGGGGGAACGAGGGGCGACGCCATCGACCTCTTCAACATCGGCGAGCTGATGTACGGCGAGGCGCCTGACGTGCGCGCCGGCCGCATCCTGGACCTGCCGATTTCCAGGCTGGGCAGCCTGCGCCGAGCGGCGTTCAAGGACGTCATCACGCGATCGCACCCCGTCGCTGACCACCCCCACGTGATGGTGAACACGCACGCCACCTTCCGCTGGCGGCACGGGCTGTTCTCGGCCTTCGACTTTGACCAGCTGGAACTGTTCTCGCCCTCGATGTTCATCTGCCTGGTGGACAACATCGAGGAGATCCACAGGCGCCTGCACAGCGAGCACACGATCGACGCCACCCTCAAGGACTGCATGGTGTGGCGAGAGGAGGAGATCCTCGCCACCGAGCTCATGGCCCAGGGGCTTGGCTGCCGCGAGCAGTTCTACATCCTCTCCCGCGGTCGGCACCAAGACACCGCCGAGACCTGCCTGCGGCTGGTCACGCGCCCAGACATGCGGAAGGTGTACCCCAGCTTCCCCATGAGCCACGTCATGGACATGCCGGACGTGCTGGAGGAGATCGCACGATTCCGGGCCGCGCTCGCGAAACACTTCATCACGTTTGACCCAGCCGATGTGGACGAGAAATTGCTCCTGGACCGAGCCATTGCGGCGGCCCGGGACGGCAAGGATTTCGTCGAGACCGCCGCGCACGCCTACGGAGGCCGGGCTGGTGCGCCGGCGCATCGACTCCCCGTGCGTGAAGTGCTGGACATCGCCGGAGACATCGATGGCCAGATCTACATGCGCGACTTCCGGCTGGTCGACCAATCTGACATGATCGTCTCGCTGGTGCCGGAGCTTCCCGGCGGCGTGCCCGGCCTTTCGAGCGGCGTCGAGCGCGAACTGCACCACGCCTTCGAGCACGCGAAGGAGGTCTACGTGGTGTGGAAGCCGGCCAAGTCGCCCAGCCCATTCATCACGGAGACGGCGACCAGGATCTTCCGAACGGTGGATGAGGCCCTCGCCTGGTTTGAGGCCAAGGGAATGTTGGCCCCTCCGGCCACGCTGTTTGGCGCCTGACGTCGCCGCGACGCATCCCCCCATGCCTCGCTACCGTCTCATCGTGGCGTACGACGGGACGGACTTCCACGGCTGGCAGCGGCAGACGGGCGTGGATGGCGGCCCGCTGCGCACCGTGCAGTGGTGCCTCGAGCAGGCCGTCGTCGGGGCCATCCGTCACGCTGTCCCCGTGGTCGGTGCGAGCCGGACTGATGCCGGGGTCCACGCCGAAGGGCAAGTGGCCAGCTTTGCCGTGCCGGTCGATGTCCCGGCCGCTCGCTTGGCGGCAGCGCTCAACTCGCGATTGCCGCGCGACATCCAGGTTCGTGCGGCGTCTCGCGTGCCCGACTCTTTCGACCCCATCTCGGATTGTGACACGAAGCGGTATCGCTACGCCCTGCGCGACGGCTGTCGGCACGGGATGCGCGCGCACCCATTCGAGTCTCGCTACGTGACCGAAGTCGTGCACGACCTCGACGTGGGTGCGATGCAATCCGCCGCACCCGCCCTGGTGGGGCGCCACGACTTCAAGGGGCTCGCCGGCCAGACCGAACAGAAGGCCACGACCGTCCGGACCATCCATGCCTGCGATGTCGTCCGCAGTGCCGACGGCGTGGTGCGCGTGTCCGTCCAGGGCGATGGATTCCTCTACAACATGGTCCGGATCATCGTGGGGACGCTGGTGGAGATTGGCCGCGGCCGGCTGGAGGCGGGAATCGTCCCGCGAATCCTGGCCACGGGCAACCGTGAACTGGCCGGCCCCACGATGCCCCCGGAAGGACTCTGCCTGGAGTGGATCCACTATCCGCGCGAGGCGCTTGAAGGCGCGGCCACCTCGATGGCCGCGACGGAACCCGTGGCATGAATCGCAGAGGCGCCGCGCTCGTCCTAGGGTTCGTGGCGGCCTCGTTCGCCGCCGCAGCACGTGGTTCCGACGACTTCCGCCAGGCGGAAGCTCGGGCCTTCAGTTCCCTCGCGGCCCGCGTCCCGACCGATCCGGCCCCGGCCGGTGCCTCGGCGGCCGCGCGAGTGGAAGCGATCATGAACGCCGCCGCGCACGCGCTCCTCTCGAGGGCCGCGGTCCTGGGCGTGGACCAGCCTGGCGGGTCGTTGACGGCGCTTGGCGCGCTCGCGGCGATCCCACAGGCCCGCTCGATGCTCCGCGCGCTGGAGGCCGGGAGCGACCCGGAAAGGCGCAGCGCGCTGGAGATCGCCAACGCAATGGAACTCATCGGCGCGGGATCGATCCGATCGTTGCCGCCAGATGCGGATGGGTGGACGTGCGACGCCGCCCTCGCAGAAGTGCTCCAGCCGCTCCGAGCACACCTGGCGGCGTGCCAATCCCCGTGCTCGCCGTGGCCTGGGGATGCGGACGGCACGCCGATCGCGACGCTTGCTGCGGCCCTCGCCCTTGGCGACGAGCCGAGCCCAGGCTGGTCATTGGTCTGGGGGGTCGTGTCGGCGTGGCAGCGAGCGCTCGCGGAGGGGCGTGCCAGCGATGTGGCCCAGCGGGATGCGCAGACGTTGCTTGAACTTCACGCGATGCAGGGAGCGGCTGGCCGATCGACTTCCGCCGTTGGCCTGGCATTGGAGGGGATTGACGGGTTTGTCGATGGGCTCCTCGCCCAGATCGCCGATCCGGGCACTCGGGCGCGCTCGCTTCGCACCGCCGGTGAAGCGGCACGGGCGCTGGCTGAAGCTGGTGATGCATTGGACGCTGCTGACGCTGCGCTGGCCCTGCTGGTCCCCGAAGCATTCCGGCGAGAGGCTGCAGCGGCGGACGAGTCGGTCAAGTCGCACGCTTCCGCCCTCCGGACGTTGCTGCGGGAGCAGCTCCGTCCGGACGCCGCCGCACCGACCCAGAGCTGGACGGCCCTCTTGGCGTGCAGCGATCGCACGCAGGCGGCCTGCGCCAACCGCCGGGCGTGGAACCAGCTGGAGGCGTCGCTGGGATTCATCGCGGGGGTGAATCGGCCGCTCGCCACGAAGCTTCGAGCTCGATTGGCCGAGGCGCCCGCCGAGCAGCGTGCGCTCCTCGTGTCCTGCACGCCATTTCCGGGAGAGGCCACGGGGACTGCCGCACCGGGCGAAGAGGCGTTCTGGCAAGCGGCTGGTGCAGCTCGCGCGGCGTGGCTCACGGCGATGGCGATTCGGTCGAAGGATGCGGGAGAACTCGCGGGGGCGGTTGAGACCTTCCACACCGTTGCACAGTGGCGGATCATGACATCGCACGATCGCCCGGCGTTGCTGGCCGCGCTCCCCCGATGGGGCGGCTGGGCGCCGGAGCCATTTGGCTCGATGGGCGACCTGGCACGGTTTCGCGGAGCGGTGGCGGTCGCGACGGAAGACCTTGGTGCCGGACGGCTTCCTCGGGCGCGCGAGGCCATGGACGCCGCCATCGATTCGCTCCCGGATGCCTCCCTGGCCTCGGTCCTTGCCCCTGCCCTGGAACGGCACGAATCGGCGCTTCCACCTTCGTCGTGCGATGCCATCGCGCGCGCGCTCGTCCCGCCCGGGACGGCGGCCACGCTGGCGAACGAACGGACACTCCTGGAATCAATCGCCCGCGCACGCCTGGCCGGTCACCACGCCCGCGCCACCGGAGACGCCGACGGGATCGCCGCCGCGCTGGCGCGGCTCACGGAACTGCTGGAAGCCCTGGAGCGATCGCTCGCGCGCTAGCGATGGCCGGTGGAGCCAAATCCACCCGCCCCACGAGCCGTCTCGCTCAACGCGCCCACGACGCGGACCGTGGCCCGAGCAACCGGCGCGATGACCATCTGGGCCACGCGCATGCCGGGCTCGATCGTGAACTCCACCGTGGAGAGGTTGATGAGCGCCACCCTCACTTCGCCGCGGTAATCCGCGTCGATCGTGCCGGGGGCATTGGGGACGGTGATCCCGTGTTTGCACGACAACCCGCTTCGTGGCCGGATCTGTGCCTCGAACCCAACGGGGATTTCCATGGCGAATCCGCTGGGGACGAGCGCGATCTCGTGGGGCCGCAGCGTGATGGGCTCAGCGATGGCGGCGTGGATGTCCATCCCCGCAGCGCAGGCCGACTGGTACTGCGGCACCACGGCCCGTTCGCTGAGGACCTGGAACGAGATGAGTGGCTGTTCGGCGGTCATCGATCCGTCCGCCGGTAGGCGAGGTCGGGCCGTCGCGCGCTGAGCGAGTCGGCGTGTTCGGTGCGCCAGAGGCCCAGCCATCGGCCAGGCTCCACCTCGGCCAGCGCATGCGCGTCGCGGCCGGGAACAATCGACGGCGTGGCGCCCTCGGGCATGAATGGCCACCAGGGAACCAATCCCTTCGAGAAGTCCGGGAGCTTGCGGTACTCCGCCGGGTCATTCACGATGTCGTCGACGGTGACCAGCCGGTGCTTCACCTCGTGCAGCCCCGGGATCGAGCGAAGCAGGCCGCGCGTGTAGGGATGCATCGGGCGGTCAAAGATGTCAAAGACGGTGCCGTACTCCACGACGCGCCCCGCATACATCACGCACACCACGTCCGCGTTCTCGGCAACCACGCCGAGGTTGTGCGTGATGAGCATCATGCCCATGTCGCGCGTGCGCTGGAGCTGCCTGAGCAGTTCCAGGATCTGCGTGCCCGTCATCGTGCCCACGGCGGTCACATTGCCAAACGGCAGCACGTTGAACAGCGATCCATACGTCAGCGTCAGCGGATAG
>SXOD01000055.1 GCA_005776885.1 Planctomycetia bacterium | reverse complement strand
TCATCGCGGCGACGGGTGCGGGGCAGCATGGCGTGGCCACCGCCACGGCCTGTGCGCACTTCGGGCTCCCCTGCGAGATCTACATGGGCGCCGAAGACGTGCGACGGCAATCGCTCAACGTCTTCCGGATGCGGCTCCTGGGCGCGACCGTGAACGAGGTCACCACGGGCTCCCGCACGCTCAAGGACGCCACCAACGAGGCGATGCGCGACTGGATGGCCTCGGTGGGCGAGACTCACTACGTCCTTGGCAGCGTGGTGGGGCCGCATCCATTCCCGACCATGGTGCGCGACTTCCAGCGCGTGATTGGCGACGAATGCCGCGCGCAGTGCCTGGATCGGCTCGGCGGGCTGCCAACGCTCGTGGTCGCGTGTGTGGGCGGTGGATCAAACGCAGCCGGCATCTTTGCCGGGTTTGAGTTGGATGCCAGCGTGCGATTGCTCGGCGTCGAAGCGGGTGGCCGCGGTCCGACGACTGGCGACCATGCCGCCACGCTGTGCCGTGGGGCACCCGGCGTCCTCCACGGTTGCCGCACCTACGTGCTGCAGGATGACGAAGGCCAGACCGCACCGGTCCACTCGTGCAGCGCCGGGCTTGACTACCCGGGGGTCGGTCCGGAACACGCCGCCTGGCGCGATTCCGGTCGAGTCACCTACACCAGCGTCACCGACGACGAGGCCCTGGACGCCTTCGGCGCGATGGCGCGCCTGGAAGGCATCCTCCCCGCCCTGGAGACATCCCACGCGATTGCCGCCGCGCTGCGGGAAGCGGCTCGATTGCCGCGCGACGCACACGTCGTGATCAACGGAAGCGGCCGTGGCGACAAGGACGTGATGGAAGCGATGCGGCTGCTGGACGAGCGGGCCGTCCGCTGACGCGTGACCGTCGGGCCAGCAGTATCAGTCAGCGGCCTTTGGCGGCACGGCGGGCGTCGGACCTGACTCTGGCGAAGCGGTCGATCCAGCCGGAGCCAGTGCGACCGGCACATCCTTGCTCGGATCGAGGTCGATCGCGATGGGATAATGGTCGCTCGCCTGCTGGGGGTGCCGGACCGGCTCTTCCCCACGCGGGTACCCCTTCTTGATCCACGCCAGCACGCGCTTCTGCTGCTCCTCTCCGGGGAATGGCGTTCCCAAGACGACAAACGTGCCTTCCACGGCATCGGCCGCCAGTCCCTCCGACATCACGATGTAGTCGATGGTCCTTGCCGACACGTGCGTGCGGTACTCGTCCATCGGGCGGGTGCGATCTCGAAAGTCGTAGGCCCCGATGCCAACGCCCGCCCCGTCGCCCTTCTCGGCATTGCCCTTCAGCTGCAGTGCGTAGGCCCGCTGGAGCGGCGTCGCATTGAAGTCGCCCAACACGGCCACATTGGCATTCGGATTGGCAGCCAAGTCGGCCTTCACGAATTCCCGCACTTGCAGCGACTCAGCCTCGCGCTGTGCGGCGGAGTCGTCGCCACCGCCCGCCTTCAGGTGGACGCCATAGAGGATGAGCTCGTAGTCGCCGGGCCCATCGATCACCGCGCGAATGGGGTTGCGGCCGAACAGGTCGGGCTCGTGGCCCGCGCGGGCCGCCGTCCACCCTCCGCCGACCCTGCGTGCCGCCATGTCGTCGATCCGCTCACCCGCGAACACCTTCGCGTCCTTGATCGGGAACCGCGACAGGACCGATTGCTCCACTCCCCGCTCGTACCCGGCATCAAAGGACTTGATGTGGTCGTAGCCAAGATCCTTGAGGTACGTGTCCCGGAACCAGCGAAGGGCCTCCTCGCTCTCCACTTCCTCCAGGATCATGACGTCAGCGTCCAAGGCCTTGATCGCCGCAGCGACGTTTCGGCACTGGCCGTCGGTCGTCGTCAGCCCCAGGTCGTCGTAGCGCCCCGAGAGTGTCGGGTCGTCCTTGTCATCGAAGAGGTTTTCGACGTTGTACGCCGCCAGCCGGATCGATCCCGCTGCCTTGGCGGGGACTGATGCACGGCCGTACTTGATGACGCCCGCATCCTTCCCGAAGGGATCGTCCGATGCCACTTGCCCGGGCGCAGCCGCGACGGCCGTCGGCGCACTCTCGGCGGGCGCCTGCGCACACCCGGAATGCGACATCGATCCAATCGCGCCCACCAGCGAGAGATGCGCAGCGACCCACAGACGGACTCGAATGCCATGGTTGGTCAT
This sequence comes from Planctomycetia bacterium, assembly GCA_005776885.1. Taxonomy (GTDB): domain Bacteria; phylum Planctomycetota; class Phycisphaerae; order Phycisphaerales; family SM1A02; genus SXOD01. The sequence goes on along the minus strand of SXOD01000055.1, from coordinate 32,014 downwards.
GATCGGGCAAGTCTACGCCCCGCCCCTCCTAGGATGGCGCGGTGCGCAACAGCAACAGTGAATACCAGGCCTACAGGCAGCAGCTCAATGTGCAGCTGCACGAGGCCAGGCGCACGGGGACAACGGTCGCCAGGAGCGGGACCACGGTTTCCGTCCGCCGCGCGCGCTCATTCGGCATGCTCTTGCGCCAGTTCCTCGGCCGCTTGGGTCCGATGCGCATGGCGCTCGCGGCTGCCTTGGCCACGCTGACGGCTTCCACGGCACTAGCCCTCATCCCGCCGATCGCCACCAAGGTGGCGATCGACAACGTCTTCGGCCGGCAACCCCTGCCGGCCTCGGTCCGGGAGTGGTTCCCCGCGGCATGGGCGTGGCTTGATGCGCCCAGTCCGTTGCTCAGCGCGCTCGCCATCGGCATCGTGGTGGCCTCGCTCCTCTCGATCGCCATTGGGATTGGGGGTCGATACCAGGCGACCCGTTGCGTCAAGCGCCTGCAGTCCGCACTTCGACGGCAGGTCTTTGACCACGCCGCGCGACTGCCGCTCCACCGCGTGCAGCAGATGAAGTCGGGCGGCATGGCCAGCATGCTCCGGGAGGACACCGGGGCGGTGGGCGACCTCGTGTTCTCGATGGCCTACAACCCCTGGCGCGCCATCGTCCAGCTCATTGGGAGCCTGGCGGTGCTGGCCATCACCGACTGGCGCTTGCTGCTGGGAAGCCTTGTCTTCCTGCCGCTCATCTGGTTCACCCACCGGGCCTGGATCGGCCGCGTCCGCCCCGTCTTCCGAGACATCCGCAAGCAGCGCGACATGGTCGATGGCCATGCCGCGGAAGTCTTCGGCGGCATCCGTGTCGTCCGCGGGTTCGTGCGCACCGCGTCGGAGGCTCGACGGCACGTCACCTCCAATCACCTCATGCTCCGCCAGGAGATGCTCGCGTGGTGGTGGTCGCGCGGGATCGAGATCGTGTGGGCGATCGTCCTGCCGATCGCGAGCGCACTCCTCCTGTGGTACGGCGGCCGACAAGTCCTGGCCGGCACCATCTCGACCGGCGACCTCGTGCTCTTCCTGGCGTACCTCGCCATGCTGCTGGGCCCGGTGGAAGCGCTCACTTCGAGCGCCACGACGATCCAATCGGGCCTCGCCGCGCTGGATCGGATCCTCGACCTCACCGCCGAGCCGCTGGAGCTCCCCGACCGCCCCGGCGCACGGCACGTCACGCGTGGCACGGTGCAGGGGCTGCTGGCGGCGCACGACCTCTCCTACTCGTACCCCGGCGCGCAATCACCGGCGCTCTCGTCCATCCAGTTCGACATGCCGCCCGGCACGACCACGGCCTTGGTGGGGCCCTCCGGCAGCGGCAAGACGACGCTGTGCAACTTGGTGGCCAGGTTCTTTGACCCCTCCTCAGGCTCTCTCTCACTCGACGGCATCGACCTTCGCGAGGTCTGCCTGCAGGACTTCCGACGCCTCCTCTCCATCGTGGAGCAAGACACCTTCCTGTTCGATGGCTCCATCGACGAGAACATTCGCTACGGCGACCCCGACGCCTCGATCGCAGAGGTCGACCGCGCGGTCGAGGCCGCCGGACTCACGACGTTCATCGAACGATTGCCGGAGGGACGCCGCACGGTGATCGGCGAACGCGGCGTTCGACTCTCGGGCGGCCAACGCCAGCGCCTGGCCATCGCACGGGCGCTCCTGGGCAATGGCGCGATCCTCATCCTCGACGAGGCCACCAGCAGCCTGGACAGCGAATCGGAGGCCCACATCCAGCGAAGCCTCGCGACGCTCATGTCGGGACGGACGTGCCTCGTGATCGCCCACCGACTCAGCACGATCCAGCACGCCGACCAGATCCTGGTGATGGAGGATGGAATGATCATCGAGCGCGGGACCCATGCCGAACTCATGGCCCGCAGCGGCCGCTATGCGTCGATGGTGACGCTCCAGACCCAGCCTCCACCCCGGCCCCGGAACGGCACCTGTACGATCGAACGCCATGACAGTGACGTACGCCTCGTACCTCAAGATCCCTGAACTCCTTTCCCTCCAGCAGCCGGAGTCCGGGCGCGACGGGACGGCCGAACATGACGAGACGCTCTTCATCGTCATCCACCAGGTCTACGACCTCTGGTTCAAGCAGCAGATCCACGAGTGCTCGCTCCTCCAGCGATGCCTCGAGGCCGGCGATGATCCGATGGCGGTCGCGACCCTCCGGCGCATGCTCACGATCCTCAAGGTGATGGTGAGCCAGCTGGACGTGCTGGAGACGATGACCCCGCTCGGCTTTCACTCGTTCCGGGCGCGGCTGCAGTCCTCCAGCGGATTCCAGAGTGCCCAGTTCCGCGTGTTCGAGACGGTGCTGGGCAACCGCCGCGAGTCGGCGCGGACGCAGTTTCCCGATGGATCCTCGGAACAGGCGGCCGTCGCCGCTGCCTGGTCGCGCCCGACGCTGTGGCAGAGTTTTCTCCGCCGAATCGCCCGTTCCGGCTTTCCCGTCCCCGCCTCCGAGATGGATGGCGTGCGGCAGGCCCCGTGCGAACCAAGCACCGCCTTGCAGGACATCCTGCTTGACGTCTACCGCAACCGGCCGCCGGAGCGCGTCATCTGCGAGTTGATCGTGGACTTCGACGAAGGACTCCAGGAATGGCGCTATCGACACATGAAGATGGTCGAGCGAACCATCGGCTTCAAGCAAGGAACGGGTGGAAGCCCCGGGGTCCCCTACCTGCGATCGACGATCTCGACGTCGCTCTTCCCAGACCTCTGGGCCATCCGCACCCGCTTCTAGCGCGCGGCGGAGCCCCGGGCATTCTGCACGCGGATCCGCCCCGTGGCCATGTCCCACGTCGCCTCGACGGCGTGGATCACCGATCCGCCCTGGGCCGGCGTGATCGCCACGTTCCGGCCCGGGCGAGCTTTCAGGATCGCGACCTGGGTCTTGGCGTCGTACTCGATTGAATCGCAATCGATGTCGTACTCCGGGCTCCGGATGAAGCAACGCCCCTCGGCCAGCAGGCGGATGAGGTCCCCGCCACTGCCAAACTGGATCGGGTCGGCGGCGGCGTTGCCGGTGGGAGCAGGTTTCGATGCCGACCGCCTGTCCAACACCGCCACGGCTCGATCGCACGTCAACGTGGTCTTCGCCTTCCGGTCCAGGCTCACATGGACGATCTCCACCTCCCGTTCCATCCGCACCTGCGACAAGGCGTCCACGCGGTTCTCCAGCTGCATCGATCCCTTCCACCTGAATCGCGAGGTCCCCCGTGCGCCCGGCATGGCGGCGCGAGTGGACCCGGGGCCATTCGTCGGCACGGTCGCCGCTGCCTGTCCGGCCTGGGCGGGTCGATGCATGAGCATGTCACCCGCGACCGGCACGCTGGCCTGCTCGGTCTGCGCGTCCCACGTGAGATCCTCCGATTGGATGCGGAAGACTTCGGGCTCGCCACGCGAACCATCCTTGGCACCCGGCCAGAGCTGGCTCTCCAGGCGGACGGCGCCGACGGCATGGATGGTCGATGGTTCCAGGGGACCTCCAGCTGCGGCGTCCAATCCGGCGGCCGTCGCCGAAGCGGGGCGCGTGGGAGCAAGCTGCACGCCAAGATCTTCGGCCTCGAGGATGTCGTACTCCGAGTCATCGGGTTCGGATCGCAGCTGCACGGCACCTCGCACCGACAGGGTGGCACCGAGCGCCGCGCGGTCCACGTACTGCATGGACTCGGTCCACGCCGCCCACGACTGCCGTCGGAGCCCGTCCACGGACGGGACACCAAGACGACCCGTCTTCCCGGCACCGATGATCACGTCGGAGAAGATCGTCGCCTTGCCGCTGCCGGGTGACGTCACCGTGCGCGATGCCTCGTCGACCTGGATGCGCTCCACGTCATGCAGCAAGGTATTGCCCCGGACAACCTGCACGCCGGGGCCATGCAAGTCCGCTTGGCGCTTGTTGGGCCAAGCCTGCACGCGATCACCCCACGCGCGCGCGCCATCCTTCAGCTGCAACTCCACGCCCCCCTCGGCATCGGCTCGCTCGATCGAGGTCGATCCAAGCAGCGGGTCGCTGTCCGCCGCGGCGGGCTTCCCGTCCGGCGCGAACCGGACGCGGAGCGAGTCCGACCACAACGTCTGGTCCCGGTCACTTGCGACGACGCCTCCGCGAGCCACCATCGTCCGTGGGATCGTGGCGCCGGACGCCCGTTCCAGCTCCATGTCAAGGTCCGGGGCCGTCAGCGTGTGGCCGCGATCGTCGGACAGCGCCAACGGCGAGCCATCCAGGAACAGCAGCACGCCATCGATCGTGGCCGGTACCCGGTCCTCGGGCGCGGCGCGAACGACGGAGAGCGGACCGTCCGCCCAGATCGCGATCATGTCTCGGCTCGGCCCTGCGTTGACGGCGCTGGCCGGCGACACCAGGGCCAGCAAGGGCAGCCCCTCCGGCATCGGGAGGGCCATCGCCGTCTCCGGTGCACCTGGGATGGTGACGCCACCCGCATCAACCAAGTCGCCATCCAGCGCCAGCGTGGCCTCCAGCCGGTCACCCTCGAAGGAGCTGGCCGGCCCAGTCGTGTAGCGCACGATCTTGACGTTGTCTGTCAGCGTGACGCGATGGAATGGCACGTCGCCGAACGTTGCCGCCATGGCAGCGGTCGATGCCGCTGCCGCCGCCACCGCGGTGTTCCCCGCAACGGCGCTGCGCGCGCCGACGATCGTGGGCGAAGCACCCAGAGCGCCGCCCGGTGTCTCCGGAACACCGCCGCTCGCGCCCTGCATCGAGCTCGCCAGCGCCCGATCCAGCGTGATTGGCCCAATGACGTGCTCCACGTGCAGTGACTCGATGGTCTTTCGGTCCGATGACATGCGCAGGTCCATGTCACGCCCCTCGAAGCGGAGGGTCGGCGTGGTCACCCGAACGTCCTCGGTGCATCGAATGGTGCCGTGGAGGAAATCGACGTCCGCGACGGTGGCCTCAAAGACCATGCTCGGGGCGTCGGACGCCAAGTGGACCTCCCCATCGGGACCAGGCGCAAACACCTTCGCGATCACGTTGCCCTTGAAGTCGCCGCGCTCCAGCGCACGCTGCGGCACGTACGTCCGGGCCTCATCCGCGCGGAGCGTCACGACGCGGCCGTTCTCCAGATAGAAGAGGGCGCGAGGCTCCTGCATCGCCAGCCACTGGCCGGGCTCCGGGTCCAGCCGCGTGGCGCTGTATTGCTGCGCCAACGACCCGTCCGGGTTCGCCACCTGCACCCAACCACCCTTTTCCAGCCGCATGCCCGATGGGCTGGCCACGTCCAGCACCGGCGTCGTGCTCACCCGATCGGGATCCAGCGGCGAAGGCGGGACAGCGTCCCCCTCCAGCACGGAGGCCGCACGAATCGGCGCCGGGTCAGATCGATCCCACCAGCGAGCGGCCACGATGCCCAACGCAACGACGGAGCCAGCCATGACCAGCGCCACCAACGCGCGCGGATTCACGAGACGCTCCCATCCGGCACGCCAGGCGCCACGATTCCCTCGGAGCGACTGCCCAGCAGCGCCTCGATGACTTCACGCACGGCGCCACATCCGCCGCGAGCCAACGTGACGACCTGCGCCGCTGCCCTCACCGCTGGCGTGGCATCAGCCACTGCGGCGGTGCAGCCGCACACCGCGAAGGCCGAAAGGTCCGGCAGGTCATCACCCACCATGATGGCCGCCGTGGGGTCGATCCCGAATCGCCGGCAGAGCGCGACCGCGTCGGCCCCCTTGTCGCGGCTCCCCTGGATCACGGCGTCGATGCTCAGTTCCCTCGCTCGTGCCTCCACGACCTCGCCTTGGCGACCAGTGAGCATTGCCACGAGGCCGCCCGCGCGCCGCCACTGCGCAATCCCGAAACCATCCTTGACGTCGAAACGCTTGAACTCGGCGCCATTGGCCCCCAGATAGATGCCCCCGTCCGTCAAGACGCCGTCCACGTCAAGGATCAGCAGGCGGACACGACTCCACGCCGCACGGATGGCCGGGTCGGCCCCAAGCACGTCGCCTGCCACGAGAGCCTCGACTCGCCGAGTCATGCGCTGAGTCTATCGGTGTGCGGCAGCGGCGGCCGCCCCCTGGGCGACCAAGGCAAGCACGTCGTACGCGGCGTGTGCCCCGACAGCGATGCCGAAGCCGCGGGTCACGAAGAGTCCGCCAAACCACAGCCCCGCAAGCAGGAGGAATGCGGCATCGCAAATCATGATCGTCCCGTCGGCGCTGCGAATGGGGTGGTAGAGCATGAAGGCCACGGCGGCAATCACGACAGCCAACCACGTCGCCCACCCGTCCTTGACCCCCACGAGGTCATGGAATGCGGCGTGCAGCAGCGAGACCAACGCCAACCGAAAGATGAGTTCCTCGTACAGCCCCGCACCAAGTGAGAGCCCCCAGGTGGCGGCCCAGTCCACGCCGCCCGCTGAAGAGACTGGCGCGGATGACGACGCCATCGCGGGAATGGCCAATGACAGGGCCAGCCCGGCCACGTACAGGGGCAGCGCGGCCAGCACGCTCTCGCACGCCATCCCAAGGCTCACGAGCGGGGCGATCCGCCACGGCCGACGGCTCAGGAACTGCCACAGCAGTAGGACCAAGACCACGGCGACGGCCGGAACGGAAAGGCTTGGCAATCCAACCTGTGCGCCCTCGACGCCAAACGCCCGGAAGAGCCTGACAATGCCCTCGTGCGCCCGGTTGGTCACGGTCGCGCCGTCAGCGGCCCGCAGTCCCACCACGAGCAAGACTTCGTAGGCGATGCAAATCGGAACGACCAACGACAGGACCTGCAGCGGCAGGCGCGACGCGTCCCAGTAGGACGCGGCGACATCAGTCCCTTTCCGTGTCGTGGATGTTCGAGCTGCCGAGGAGCGTGCGGCCTTGGCCACGGGTGCCAGTCGAGACTGGAACTCAGGCTGCCTTGGTGGCCTTGGCCTTGTTCAGGCTCTGGGCCATCCGGCTCTTCTTCCTCGCCGCCGTGTTCCGGTGGTAGGTGCTCTTGGTGGCGAACCGGTCCAGCAGGCCGGAGACCCTTGAAAGGGCCTTCTCGGCCGCCCCGAAATCGCCATCATGGACAGCCTTCAGGAAGACCTTGGTGGAGTCCTTCACCTGGCGCTTTCGCCACAGGTTCAGGGCCTTCTTCTTCTCGGTCTGGCGGACGCGCTTCTTCGCTGATGCGGTGTTCGGCAAGGGAATCCTCAGTCTTGGATCGATGGGGAATCGGGAAGTATCCCAGATTCCGCCCCGATCCGCAACCCCTCCGCTTGACGGGGAGGCTCGGTTGGGGGAAACTTATAGGTCTCCCCACGGACCCCCCCACATGGCCACCCGATCAGCTGGAACAGGAATCATCGCGACCTTGGTGCTCTTCGTGGTCACGACCGTCGGCCTTTTGGTCGCCGTCGTGCTCCTTTTCAACGCCAAGGGAGCCGTCGAGCGGGACCGTGACGAGCGGGTGAACAGCCTCCGCACCACCCAGCAGCAACTCTCCAGCCTTGAGGAAACGGCGCAAACCGCTGCCCAAGTGCTTGGAACGAGCTCGATCAGCGAAGCCGACCTTCGATCCACGCTGGGCCTGAGCCCGAGCGATCGCGCGTCGGCGGCCATTGCCGCGCTTCGGCGGGCCGGCAAGGATGCGGAAGCCCGAATCGCCGAACTGCAATCCCAGCTGGAACAGGCCCAGACCTCGTTGGAGACCGAGCGGGAGGCCTACGCCGACGCGCGCACCACGTTCGACAACGGACTGTCCGCCGCGCGTGCCGAGATCGCCTCCATCAAGGACATCGCCGACCAGTTCTCCGCGCAACTTGATGAGTTGCGAGGTCAGTTCGCCCGCACCAGCGAGGACCTCTCGGCCGAGTTCGAGGGTCGCCGCACCGAGCTGGAGGAGCAACTCGAGGAAGCACATCGAGTGCAGGCTCGGTTGACCGACCAGGTCTCGCAGCTCACGGAGACCGCCAACCGGGTCCGGGCGCGCGCACAGGACGCCTCCACGCTGGTTGATGCGCACATCGTCGACATCTCCCCGGATGGCACGACGCTCTTCCTCGATCTTGGACGCCGCGACCGCCTGCGTCCCGGCATGACCTTCGAGGTCTACACCGACGCCACGCAGATCACGACAGCGTCCGCCGGCGGTGATTCGGTCCCGCTCCCCGGCAAGGCCACCGTGGAAGTGACCCGCGTCGGTGACACCACCTCACAGGCTCGCGTCGTCCGCCTGTCGCCTCGCGCGGCCGTGGCGTCCCGGGACGTGCTGGCCAACCCGCTGTACTCGCCAGACCACGAGTACGCCTTCCTGGTTCACGGACTCTTCGACGTCGATGGCGATGGCCTCGGCACCGAGGGCGAAGCCGACATCGTTCGGCGACGGATCGCCGACTGGAATGGCCGGGTGCTGGACGGCGAAGGCATCCGCGGCGACGTGGACTTCATCGTGGTCGGGATCAAGCCACCGCCGGCCGTGTCGCCGAGCGCATCAGCAACCGACCTCGAGCTGGCGCAGTTCGCACGTCGCGAAGAACAGCGCGAGAAGTACGAACTGCTCCTGAAGGCCGCTGCCGAAGCCCAGATCCCGGTGCTCAACTGGAACCGCCTCCAGGTCCTCACTGGCGACGGCGGGCGTTGAGCGCGGCGACCGGCCACGCTCGACATCGACCCGCCCCCTCCGGCGGACGGCGACTGGCCCACCTCGCCCAGTACGCAGCGCTTCGCGGAGCCTTCAGCCTCCTTCATTCGTTCCCGGTGGACGCCAACTTCCGCACGGCCCGTGCGGTCGGCCGCTGGTACTTGCGGTGCTCGGCCAAACACCGCCGGCGCGGGCTGGAACACCTCCAAGCCGCCCTCGGGGGAGAGCAAGGCCTCGACCTCGCCGAGATCAATCGATGCAGCTTTGAGCACCTGATGCAACTGTTCATGGTGGAAGCCATGCAGGCCCCGCGCCTCCTGCAGCCGGAATCCTGGCATCGGCACGTGTCGATCAATCCCACCTGCGAACACACGCAGCGGGCCGTGGCACTCCTGAAGGAAGGTCGCCCGGCCATCTTCGTCACGGGGCACTGCGGGAACTGGGAACTGCTTGGGTTCGTGCTCAGCCTGCTGGGCTTCCCGATGACCGCGCTGGCGCGCCCCTTGGACAATCCCTACCTGAACCGCTGGGTGATGGGCGTACGGGAAGCTCGCGGCCTCCAGGTCCTCACGAAGTTCGGGGCCAGCGACGAGGCCGTGCGGGTCCTCCGCGATGGCGGGCGCCTGGGATTCATTGCCGACCAAGACGCTGGCGGCGACGGCCTTTTCGTCCCCTACTTTGGTCGATTCGCAAGCGCCTACAAGTCGATTGCCCTGCTGGCGATGTCGCAGGGGGTTCCCATCATCGTCGGTGGCGCGTTCCGAACCGGGACCGGCTTCCAGTACCGGTTGGTCGTGCAAGACCTCATCTCGCCCGCGGATTGGGCCGATGCGGACGATCCGCTCTACCTGCTGACGGCACGGTTCACGCGCGGGATCGAGCAGATGGTGCGGCAGTACCCCGAGCAATACCTCTGGATTCATCGCCGCTGGAAGAGCCGTCCCAGGCACGAGCGCGATGGCCTTCCTGTTCCAGACCGTTTCGCGCGGAAGGTCAGGTCGCTCCCCTGGCTCTCAGCCGACGAGGCCGAGACCCTCCTGCATCGATCTTCCTCCGCCACGCTTCCCATCGGGGCGGCGCCATGACGACGGGAAGCGTGCCCGGTGCGCCACGCCGGCTTGAGGGCCTTCGCATCCTGGTCGCCGACGACGACGACGACGTGCGAGAGGCGATCCAGATCGCCTTGGAATCCGAAGGGGCTGCGGTGAAGGCCGTTGGCGATGGCCACTCGGCGCTCCACGAACTGAAGTCCTCGACGTGGTCCGCGGTCGTGCTCGACATGATGTTGCCGGCGTTTTCGGGGCTCGCCCTGGCCGAGGAACTTGGATCATCCGATGCCAGCCCCCCGATCGTCATGATCACCGCCAATCAGGGTCAACGGCATCGCGAGTACGCGCTCGGCCACGGCGTCAAGATCTACCTCCAGAAGCCAGTGGCCCTGGCCAGGCTCGTGGAAGCGTTGGCGCAGGTGGCGCGCTAGGCTCCACGAACTCCATGCGCCAGTTCGTGATTTCAGCCCGGCACCGGCCGAACGACGACAGCCTGCCTCCCATCATGGACCGGACGGCTTTGCTGGATGCGCTTGCGGGCATCAATACGCATCCTGAATCCGTGGGGAGCCTCCGCCTCTATGGTCCAGGCGTGCGAATCGACTTGCCCGACGAAGACGCGCCCCGCCAGTTGCTGTTGACGTTGGACGACGAGGACATTGCCTGGCCCTACCTGTTCCGGCTCGCCAAGCGATTGCCTGTACGGATCCTCAACCTGGAAACGAACGAGGAACTTGGCACTCCCCGTGACGACGAAGGATTGATCGATGCCAAGGCTGATCCGGCCTGATCCGGCCTGAGCACGGGCTCAGCGCAGGTGCCTCAGCTCCGCCGGGCAAAGTTGGCCCGACGCTCCAGTTCATCATCCAGGCACCTGAGGAGGGCATGCACGTCGGTATGCGCCTGTTCGATGCTGGATCGACCTCGGACCTGTGCAAAGGGGTCGTTCCGTGTGCCTGTCTGGGCTCGCTGCCGCTGCGCGTCAACCTCGAGGGCCAGCTCGCGGCGGAGTGACGCCGCGATCGCCAGGAGTCGCGCCCCCTCCGGGTCCAGTTCCGTGACCGAGGCCACGCGCCCAGCCAAGCGGAGGCCGTGCTCGGCGGCATTTCCAGGAGCAACGCGGACAGAACCCTCGGGTGTTCGAGGGGGAGCTGAACCGTCTTGATGGAGTGTGGTGCTGCCGTGGGCCGGCATGGCTGTGGAATTCTCCCAGTCTTTGAGACTTTCGGCAAGGTTGGAGGTTGTGCTTGAACGCCCCGCAATCGCACAACGCGATTCCAGACGATCAACCCCGGAGGATCGCTCTTTGGAGGCAAAAAAAAGCGATTCGGTCGCTCCGACACGACCGAACCGCCTTTGTTCCGGGCCTCCAGATGAGGCCGCGAAGAAGTCGAGTCGGGAACAGTATCGCGCGGATTGTCGGAACGTCAATGTGCTTCCAATAAGTTCCTGAGAAAACACACAACTTATTGTCTTGCAAAGTGTTATAGACACGCTTGATTGAGGGTCCTTCCCGGGCTCCCATCGACAATCAACAAGTTCCCCACAGGATGGGTTGTTCAGTCGCCGGGGGACGCAGCGGTTTCCACCTCCCGCCGCATCGCCTGCGCCCGTTCCACCACTCCCGGGTGGCCCCCATCAGGGGGAAGTACCTCCAGCACGAAGTTCCAGGTCGGGTTGGATCGGACATGAAGGGGCGCAGCCTCTGCAAGGAGGTCCGGACCGGGGATGTCCCAGAGCGGGGCTGAGACTTTTCGGGCGCCTATCCACGAAACGTACCCGTCATGCCGGACCTCGACGTCATAGGTCCCGTAGTGCGTGAACTCGACGTCGCACGGCGTCACGCCGATCTCACGGTGGTTGAGGACGACCGTGGCTCCAGACGGCTCGCTCGTCACGCGGAGCGTCCGTTCGACGCACCCTGCCATCATCACGACGACCGAGGGCACGACGAACCGACCGGCCACACGGGCGATGGTGGAGTGGAGCGCTGACAGTCGATGCCGCACGGCTTCATCGTAGCGGCTCGTAGACTCGCGACATGGCACTCCTCGAGGCCCACGGGCTCGTGAAGGCGTATGGCGGTCGACGCGTCGTGGACGACGTGTCATTCCATGTCGATTCCGGAGAAATCGTGGGCCTGCTTGGCCGAAATGGCGCAGGCAAGACCACCAGTTTCCGCATGGCGATCGGCATGATCCGCCCCGAAGCGGGCATCGTCCGGTTTGACGGCAAGGACGTCACCCACCTGCCCATGTACCAACACGCCCGGGCCGGCATGGGTTACCTGTGCCAGGAACCGAGCGTGTTCCAGAAGCTCACCTGCGAAGCAAACATCCTGGCGATCCTGGAGACGCAGCCTCTCACGCGCCTCAAGCGCAAGCAGCGCTGCGACCAGCTCCTGAAGCAGTTCTCGCTGGAACACAAGCGCAGCGAACTGGCGCGCACGTGCTCCGGCGGCGAGCGCCGTCGGCTGGAGATCGCCCGGGCACTCATCACGCGGCCCCGGCTCATCTTGCTGGACGAGCCGTTCGCGGCAGTCGACCCACACACCGTGGAAGAGCTGCAGGAAGAGGTGAAGCGACTGGCCGACACGGGCATCGCGATCCTGGTGACCGACCATAACGTGCAGCAGACCCTCCGGATCTGCGACCGCGCCTACATCCTCCACGAAGGACGGAACCTGCGCGACGGCAACCCGCGCGACCTCATCCGCGACGAGCGCGTCCGGGAGGCCTACCTTGCCTCGACGTTCCGCGGCGACGAGTTCGACTGAGGCGATCGGGCGGCCGCCGCTCCCGGAATCCAAATCTCGATCTCGTCGATCCGGTTGGGTTGCGCCCGCGTGATCGTCGCGCCGAAGCCCAGGCACTGGACCACCTCGCCCGGCAATGGAATCCGGCCGACCCTGGCCAGGAGATGGCCGGCGATCGTGTCGTGATCGGCCGCCTCGGCGATGGCCAACCCGGTCGCCTCGTTCACCTCATCGATCCGCGCGCGCCCAAGCACGCGCCAGGCGCCCGGGCCGATCGCCTGGACCGACTGCTGCTCTGCGCCCGTGTCGTGCTCATCCTCGATCTCGCCAACGATCTCGTCGAGGATGTCTTCGATGGTCGCCAGGCCGGCCGTGCCGCCGAACTCGTCGACCACGACGGCAAGGTGCCCCTTGGCCCGCTGGAATTCCACCAGCAAGTCCCGGACCCTCTTCGTCTCGGGGACGAGGATCGGTGCGCGGAGCAGGTCCGCGAGGCGGAAGCCATCCACGCCGGAACCGAGGCGCGGCATGAGGTCCCTGATGTGGAGGACCCCGATGATCCGGTCGATCGACCCTTCGTAGACCGGGATGCGGCTGTGGCCGACGCTGCCGATGAAGGCCGCGATCGCCCGGAGGTCGTCGGTGTAGGCCAATGCCTCGATCTCGGTTCGGGGGGTCATGACCTCGCTCACGGTCGTCGAGGAGAACTCGACGACGTTTTCGATCAGGTCGGCACTGACGGGGTCGATGCCCCCTTCGCGTTCCGCATCTCCCAGTGCATCCAGCATGTCCCCGCGGACTTCCTCGTCGGCGTGCGGCGCGGAGACGATCCGCGCCACCACGTCCTCGACCCGCTCGCCGAGCCAAGCGAGTGGCGCGGCGATCGCCGTGAGGACGCGAAGCGCCGGGACGGCCGGAAGGAGCAATCGCTCCCCGGCGTGGCGTGCCAGTGCCGCCGGCACCAGCGAAGTCCCGACCCACGTGACCATGGCCGCGAGCGCGCCAACCGTGGCCATCCCAAGGTGGCCCCAGTGGAGCATCATCGCCATCACCAGTGTCACACGGCCGACCACGCGGATGATGGCTCCTGTTTCCTCGATGGCCCGCCAGCGACGGGCAATCCACGCCGCCCGGCCGGGCACCCCACGACGTTCCGCCTCCCGTTCGATGGCACTCTGCGTGGTCTGCACCAGCTCCAGGTGCACAAGTTCGCCAAAGGCCGTCACCAGCAGCAGCGAGGCCAGCACCAGCCAGATCACGGCTCCATCCCCATCCGGTAGAGGTCGCCCTGCCCGATGGCCCGCAGGACTCGCCCCTCTTCCGCGTGCATGGCGCGCGAAGCTGCTTCGTCCGTGTCGTTGAATCCGGCGCAGTGCAGCACGCCGTGCACCGCGTAGAGCAGCAGTTCCTGCTCCACGCTCACGGACGTCCCGTCGCGCGCCCGGACGGCCTCGTCGAGGCACACGACAATGTCCACGTCGATCGGCCCCTCCCCCACCGTGGCATCAAACGTCAGCACGTCCGTCGGTCCATCAAGGCCCAGGTGCCGACGGTGCAGTTCCGCCATGACTTCGTCTCCCACGATGCGGACTCCACACGACCTGACGGGGCGGCCCACCTGACGCATGGCGTCGGGAAGCATCGAATGCAGGAAGCGGGACGCCGCACGCCCGGCCTCTCCAGTGGAGGGATCCGCGTGGATCGAGATGGCGGGCGATTCGCTCACGCGGTGGCAGTGACCGCGGGGCGCGGGGCGGACATCGTCACGGCCACGTACTGGGGCCTGACGCGCGCCTCGAACTCGCCGCGGAACTTGTTCACGATGGTCCGGATCGCCCAGTTGTTGCCGTCCGCCAGCCCGCAGATGGTCGTGCCAGGAGTCAATCCCATGCTGCCGGCCAGCTCGAGCAAGAGGTCCAGGTCCGCGGTCGTGGCGTCGCCCGCCTCGATCCGGCAGAGGAGCTTGTACACCCATCCGCTTCCCTCGCGGCAGGGGGTGCATTGCCCGCATGACTCGTTCTTGAAGAAGCGGCTCATGTTGCGTGCCACCATCACCATGTCGGTGTCTTCGTCAAAGATCGTCGGGCACGCCGTCCCGAGGCCAAGCACGTCGTACTTTCGACCGATGTCAAAGTCCATCGGCGCCTCATACTGGTCCGTGCCCAGCACGCCCATGCTGACGCCGCCCGCCACGGCAGCCTTGAACCTCTTCCCGTTTCGCATGCCGCCGCAGAACTCCTCCACCAGCGTGCTGAGCGGGATGCCGAGCGGTGCCTCGATGCACCCGGGCCTGGCAACGTGTCCGCTGACGCCCATCAACTTGGGGCCGTAGCTGGGCATGCCGCCGATGGAGCTCTCCACGCCGCACGACTTCCACCAGTCCACGCCACGGGTCATGATGGGGCCGACGGCGGCCAGCGTCTCGACGTTGTTGATGATCGTCGGACGCCCGAAGAGCCCCTTGACGGCCGGGAACGGTGGCTTCAGCCGCGGCCATCCGCGCTTGCCTTCGATGGCTTCCAGCAGCGCCGTCTCCTCGCCGCAGAGCGAGGCCCCCGCGCCGCGGTGCAGCACGCACTCCACCCGGTGGGCGCTGGCCCCCTTCATCAGGCCCTGTGCGCCAAAGATGCCCAACTCGTACGCCTCCTTGATCGCGTGCTCCATCACCTTGGCCTGATGGTGGTACTCGCCGCGGATGAAGAAGTATGCCGTGTCCAGCTCGCACGCGTAGCAGCAGATCGCGATCCCCTCCAGCACGCTGTGCGGATCGAAGTCCACTAGCAGCCGGTCCTTGAAGGTCCCCGGCTCCGCCTCGTCACAGTTGATGGCCAGGTACCGGGGACCGCTGCCATCCTGCTTGGGGAGGAAGGACCACTTGAGGCCTGCGGGGAATCCCGCGCCACCGCGACCACGCAGGACGGCCGACTTGACGAGGTCGATCACCTCGGCAGGCTTCATCGTGAGCGCCTTCTCGAGCGCCTTGTAGCCGCCGGTCCGCACGAACTCCTCGCCAGACACCGTGTGCCGAGCCGTCGGGTCGCCAAAGGGGACGCACGGGATGCGTTGGGTCAGGGCTGGTTCAGGGAGTCGCATGGCTTCTTGAGTTCCACTTCGTCGATCGTCGTCCTGCGGAGCGTGAGGTCCTCGACATCCACTTCCTCCACCGTGCGGCGCACCTCGACACGCGCACGGTCTTCCAGCTGGGGGCTCGCCTGCACGCCGCGCCAGATCTCGCCGAAGAATCGGCCGACCTGCCGCGCGAGCGGGGCGTCATCGGCCATCAGTGGCCGCCCCCGTTGTTGCCGCGCACGCCGCATCCGCCGCCGCAACAGCCGTTGCCGCCCGCTCCTGCGCCGGCCTTGGCCTTGGCCTCGTCCACGAGGGCACGCACCCGATCCACGGTCAGGTTTTCGTGCAGCGTCTCGCCGAAGAGCGCGACCGGGGCGGTGTCGCAGGACCCGAGGCACTCCAGCGGGAGCAGCGTGAACGTGCCGCACGGGGTCGTCTCGTGCTCGTCGATGCCCAGCAGCGCCTTCAGCTCCTGGGCGATCGGGCGGCTGTCGCACGCCTCGCACACGAAGCTCTGGCACACCGAGATCACCACCTTCCCGCGCGGCTCCCGGCTGAACTCCTCGTAGAAGGAGACGGTGTCCATCACCTCCGCCGGCGTGACCTTGAGGAACGCGGCGAGTTCCACCATGGCCTGTGTGGGGATGTGCCGGTATCGATCCTGCAAGTCATGGAGGATCGGGAGCATGGCCCCCTCCCGGAATGGGTACTTCGGCAGGATGTCGCGTTCGTAGCGAGCCTTCGTGGCGTCGTCCAGGTAGGGCTCCGCCCTCGTGGGGATGGCTGCGGTCGCGCTGGGCTTGGTCTTCCAGGACATGGGGAGGTCGTGCTTTGGTGTGGCGTCGGCCGGGCGGCGTTCAGCGGTCCAGCTCACCCGCGATGATGTTGATCGAACCGATGATGGCCACCATGTCGGCCAGCTGGTGGCCTTCGACGAGCTTGGGCATCACGGCGTAGTTCACGAACATTGGAGGCCGGGTGCGGACGCGCCAGGCGTGCTTGCTGCCATCGGCCACGATGAAGTAGCCCAGCTCGCCGCTCCCGCTTTCCTGCGCGTAGTAGATCTCGCCGATGGGGGCGTCAAAGCCGCGATTGGGCATCACCAGCTCAAACTGCTGGATGACTCCCTCGATGGATCCGTACACGTCGTTCTTGCCCGGCAGGCGCACCTTGCCATCCGCGAGGGAGTCAATCGGGCCGGCGGGAATCCGGTCCAGCAGCTGGTCGATGATCTTGATCGACTGCTTGAGCTCCTCCACGCGCACCAGGTACCGCGCGAAGCAGTCGCCGGTGGTGGCGATCGGCACGTTGAACGACACGGCCTCGGCACCTTCGCCATCCCAGTTGTCGGCAAAGCAGAGGTAGGGTTCCGACTTGCGGATGTCGCGCTTCACGCCCGACGCGCGGGCCATGGGGCCGGAGAGGCTCCAGGCGATCGCGTCCTCGCGGCTGATCACCCCCACGCCCGTGAGTCGATCCACGAAGATCCGGTTCCGGTTGAGCAGCGTCTCGAGGTCCTTCAGGCACTTCGCCATGCGGACGTCGATGAACTCCCGCAGCATCCGGCGGAAGACCTCGTCATCGGAGAGGTCGCGCCATGCGCCGCCGACCCGGGACCAGTCCGGGTGGAATCGCTGCCCCGAGACATACTCGATGATGTCGTAGATGAATTCGCGCTCGTTGAAGCCGTAGAGGAATCCCGTGAACGCGCCCAGGTCCAGCGCCGCGGCGCCGACGCACAGGAGGTGGCTCTGGATCCGGCCCAGCTCCGTCAGGATCGTGCGGATGACACGGCACCGGGGGGTCACGTCGACGCCGAGGAGCTTCTCAACGGCCGAGTGGAACGCAATGTCGCACAAGATCGGGGACGAGTAGTCCATCCGGCTGATCGTGCAGACATACTGGTTGAAGTCGTGGTGCTCGCCCAGCTTCTCGAAACCGGAGTGCAGGTATCCGATGTGCGGGACCGCCCGGACAATGCGCTCGCCATCCAGTTCCAGGACGATCCGCAGCGTCGTGTGGGTCGCCGGGTGCTGGGGGCCAAAGTTGAGGAGCCACCGGTCGGGGCTCTTCGGCCGATGATCGAGGTACTCCGTCGTCTCGACATCGAGGTCGAAGGCCTCGGCGGGCTGCAGGTCGAAGGGCATGGGGCGCGGAGTATAGGGTTCTCGGACCACGGATCAGCGCATCCGTCGAGCTCCCGTCAGCCCCGGAAGACGGCCCCAAGACGCTTGCCCATGATGAGGCTGGCGCCGATCAGCGTCGCGGCGAGGAGGGCCATGGCCCACACCCCCAGCGCGCTGGCGATCGAGTCCCCGTCGCCGAGCCGCTCGTGCAGTGAATAGATCGCCTTGGTCACCGGGAAATCCGGCTCGCGCTGCGCAAGGATGAGGCTGTCGGAGACCTCCAGCATGCTGAAGGCAAAGGCCAGCATCCCACCGGCGATGAGATTCGCGGCGACCAACGGCGCGACCACACGACGCATGGTGAACCATCGGCTCGCCCCGGTCATGGCGGCAGCCTCCTCGAGCGCCTCGGGCGTCTGCTCCAGGCCGGCGCTCGCCGCGCGCACGACGTACGGCAGGCGGCGGACGGCGTAGGCAATCGCCAGGAATGGGAACGGATTGGGCTCGGCCCCCATGATCGTCCCCACCGACGCCAGGGGCGCCTGCCGCAGCGAGTCGGCCAGCCCCGAGGGAAGGATCGCGGCCAGCCAGGAGGGCATCAAGCCCCCGAACGGCCACGCCAGGCTGAGCGCCACGAACCCGAACGCCATCACGAGGCCCGGCACGGCCAGCGGCAGCATGCTCAGCCCGTCCAGGAGCGGCCGACCGAACGCCTTGCCCCGGACCAGGACCCGCGCGATGAAGACGCCGAGCACGATGTCGACCGTGACCGCGGCCAGCGAGAGCCCGATGCTGTTGCGCATCGCGCCGACCGTGAGCTGGTGGCCCATCGCGTCGCCAAAGTACCTGCCGGTGAACTGCGCCGGGATGATCGACTCGTGCCAGGAACCGGCGACGCCGATGCTGGCCAGGATGACACCGATGTGGGGAAGGACGGCCGCGGCGGTCACGATGGTGAAGAGTGCGGTGGCGCCCCACCCTCGCCACGACCGGAGCGTGACGTCTTCGCCCCGGATGCTCGCCTTCACCGCACTGGCCGGGAGGGGCCTGCCGAAGAGCGTCTTGCCGAAGACGTAGATCACGACGGACATCGTGAGCATCACGACCGTGAGGGCGAATGGCTCACGAGACGTCTGCACCGCCTTCAGGCCATCGAAGATCTGGACCGGGGTGACGGCCCGGTACTCGAACATGAGCGGCGTGCCAAGCTCGGTGAAGCTCCACACGAAGACGAGCGTGGCCCCGGCAAACAGCCCCGGCCGGGAGAGCGGCAGGGTCACACGGGCGAATCGCTTCCAGGCCGGGACGCCCACGCCCCGCGCCGCTTCGTCCAGGGCGGGATCCACGTTGGCCAGCGCCGCGAGGACATTGAGGTAGATGATCGGGTAGAGGTGGAGGGCTTCGACGAGGATGATGCCGCCCAGCCCGCCATCACCGAAGAAGTCGTAGCTGGGGAGGCCGAGCGAGGCACACAGCGCATCCAGCGCCCCGCCCCGGTCCAGCAGGTGCCGGAACCCGATCGCCCCGACAAATGGCGGCAGGATCATCGGGACCAGCACGATGGCGCCGAAGAGCTTCTTCCCCGGGAACTGCGCCCGGGCGGCAAGCACCGCGAGCGGGACGGCCAGCACGATGGCCAACAGCGTGGTCCCGAGTGCAATGCCGAGGCTGGACCGAAGTCCTTGCTGGAGGTACGGATCGCTCAGCACTCCCGCGATGGAGGTCAAGGAAAAGTGTCCGGCGTCGTTGGTGAAGGCCCCCTGCACCGTCAGCCATATGGGGAGCAGCAGCGTGGCCCCCAGCAGCGCGACCAACGACCAAAGCTGGAAAGCGTCTCGTCGTCCGCGCACGAACTCACTCTACTGCCACTTCCCACGCGGCGCGAGCCAGCGGAGACGATGGGGGATCGTCAGGTCCAGTTGCCCAGCACCGCAGCAAGGTCCGCGCCGTCAACGATCCCGTTCTGGTCGAAGTCAGCGGCGGGGACCGCAAGTCCCCACGCGCTCAGGACCGCCGCCAGGTCCACGCCGTCCACCCGACCGTCGCCGTTGGTGTCACCGGGCAATGCGGGTGCCGAGTAGGCGGGAATGAGCCATGAGATGGCCACGGCCGGAGAGCTGGTGCTCCCCTGCTTGCGCAGCTCGATCACATAGTCCCCCGGCTGGAGGCCCCGGACGTGGAGGTGCTCGACGTTGTCCACCGCGCTCTGGCTCACGACGTTGCCGCTGGCAAAGAAACTGGTCCCTGCGTCGCCGGCCAGCGGGACGATCGTGGTCCCGGACACGCCGTGGAGGAAGAGGTCGTAGTTCGCCACGCTGGGCACGCCCAACGTCGTCGGCACGATCCGGTGCCAGGTCGCCGCGATGCTCACCTCGTCGGCCACCTCATCGACGTGAAAGCGGAAGTAGTTCGTGGAGTTGGTCGACACCGGGAATCCCCACGCCGGGCCCTCCGTCGTGGCGACCGCCGGGACGGTGGTCATGGCGTTGACCTCCCCTCCCGTCAGGATGAGGTGTGCTCGGTCGATGTTCACCACGTCGACCCCATACACGGGGTCAAGCGGCGTGCTGGTCTGCCCTCGGGTCGCGCCTGAGGTCGAAGGATTGTTGGTCCAGCCGTCGCGATGCCGGGCGCCGGCCAGCAGGGCTGCCTTGATCACGGCGGGCCGTCGCGCGTCCACGTTGCCCACCAAGTCGGGATCGGTCAGCGCAACGTCGAAGAGGAGTGCCGCGCACGACGCCACCAGTGGCGTGGAGTAGCTCGTCGCCGAGCCGGGCGCCACGATCTCGGGCTTCATCCGCCCGCCACCGTCGCGAGTGGCTGGCGTCACGCCGGCACTGTGCTGGCCGTCCAGCCGGCCCACCGCGAGGCCGTGGTAGCCCTCGCTCATCATGGGCTGCATCGGGCTGCCGGTGCCATTGTTCTCGCCATTGCAGAAGAGCGTGCCGTCGCGGTTCATTGCAAAGTCCCCGCGACGCAAGGCGTCATTGTCGTAGACCGTCTGCCCCGTCGAGCCGATCCACGAGTTGTTGAAGACCTTCACGCCGGTCGGGGCAACGAGCGGAAGCAGGGCGGAACCAGAGCCCACGCGAAGGTATCCCGACTGGATGAATGCGTTCGCCTCGTAGAGGTGGACCTGCGCGATCCCTGGTGCCACGCTCAAGGTCGACCCATAGAAATTCTTGGCCACCGTCGTCGCGTGCCCGCTGTTGCCGGCCGCGCCGCTCATCTCGACAAACGCGACGCCCGCGAACTCGGCGTCACCCACGGCCGGGCCGTAGGCCGTGCCCGAGAGTGCCTCGACCTGGGCCACGCGAACCGCCGCACCGATGGGGATGTTGTCAACGCCAAGTCGAGCGATCAGGTCGGCGTAGCCAATCTCGTCCGCGCTGACCACCATTGTCGCGGTGGCCAGCGCCACGCAGCCGCACGCCAAACCAAGGGCACGGGTCGACGATGCGGTGTTCCGACGATCAAGGCTCATTCGTTCGATCCAATCTTGGGAGTCAACAGCGAACTGGTCGTCCGGCCGAGCCGGGCAACACACCCTAGGAACCTATGTTCCAGCCGTCGAAAGGCAAGCAAAAACCACCAAACTTCCCTGCTTTCTCGCCTCGCCCCCCTCCATTCCAATTCCGAGGGCATCGAACTTCGGTTGGTAGCCTCAATCCGGCATGGCTCGACCCATCGCGATCGTCACGGAACCCTTGGCAGACGCTGCCGACGAGTGGCTGGCGGCAAGGTGCGAGGTCGTCCGCGCGTCACCTTTGGACGTGCCGTTTGCGGAGGCGGCAGCACTGGCCAGCGCCCTGGTGGTCAGGACCTACACGCGAGTCGACGGAGCCCTTCTGGATCGACTGCCGGCCCTCCGAGTGGTCGG
Source organism: Planctomycetia bacterium (assembly GCA_005776885.1). Classification (GTDB taxonomy): domain Bacteria; phylum Planctomycetota; class Phycisphaerae; order Phycisphaerales; family SM1A02; genus SXOD01. The sequence goes on along the minus strand of SXOD01000055.1, from coordinate 10,495 downwards.
GCGCGCGGGAGTGGGCTTGGACAACATCGACCTGGAGGCCGCGGCGGCGAGGGGAGTGGAAGTCCGGAGCACACCCGACGCCAACACGCAGGCGGTCGTGGAGTACGTGCTCTGCCTCCTTTGCGACAGCCTTCGGCCGCGCGTCTTCCTGGACCAGCCCGTCGCTCCAGAGACGTGGGGCGAGATACGGTCGGACGTCGTCGGGCTCTGGCAAATGGATGAACTGGTCCTGGGGATCCTCGGCCTGGGACGGATCGGCAAGCGCGTCGCGCAGGTGGCTGGTGCCATCGGATTTGAGGTCCTCTACCACGATGTGCTGGACATCCCGCCGGAGGCTCGATTCGGTGCGCGGCCCGTCAGCGCGGAGGTGCTCTTCGCCGAGGCGGATGTCCTCACCATTCACGTCGACGGCCGGCCCGGCAACCGCCATGCGGTCTCGGCTGCTCTGCTCGCACACCTTCGACCCGACGCGATCCTGATCAACACCAGCCGTGGGATGGTCATCGACCACGCCGCGCTGGCGGAGTACCTGCAGGCCAACCCCGGGGCGCAAGCGCTCCTGGATGTCCATGACCCGGAACCGTTCACGGTCGACAACCCTGTCCTGGCCCTTCCCAACGCGCACCTCGCCCCACACCTGGCGTCGAGGACGGAGACAGCGATGGAAAACATGAGTTGGGTCGTCCGGGACGTCGTTTCGGTGCTGGAGGAGTGCGGAACGATGGAGTCCGCTTCGCGGTAGAGTCCCCGCCCCATTTCCTGCCGACCCAGGTCCACCACGGAGCACGACATGTTCACCATTGCCAACGTCCATGCCCGCCAGATCCTCGACTCCCGCGGCAACCCAACGCTGGAATGCGATGTCACGCTGGAGGACGGGAGCGTCGGCCGCGCGGCCGTCCCCAGCGGGGCGAGCACCGGCGAGCACGAGGCGGTCGAGCTGCGCGATGGCGACAAGCGACAGTGGCTGGGCAAGGGCGTCTCCAAGGCCGTCGGGCACGTGAATGCGCAGATCGGCCCGGAACTCTTCGGCGCCGATGCGCGAGACCAGGAAGGGATCGACAAGCTCCTGCGCGCCCTGGACGGCACCGACAACAAGTCCAGGTTGGGGGCCAACGCCACGCTCGGCGTGTCGCTCGCGTGCGCACACGCGGCCGCGATGGCCACGGAACTCCCGCTCTACCGGTACCTGGGTGGGAGTCACGCCCGCACGCTCCCCTGCCCGATGATGAACATCCTCAACGGGGGAAAGCACGCCGACAACACGGTCGATTTCCAGGATTTCATGATCCAGCCCTGGGGATTTGACTCGTTCCACGATGCGCTTCGCGCAGGCGTCGAGATCTACCACGCGCTCAAGGGGGTGTTGCACGACGCCAACCTCTCCACGGCCGTCGGCGACGAGGGTGGTTTCGCCCCCAACCTCAAGAGCAACGAGGAGGCCCTCGAAGTCATCGCGAAGGCCGTCGAGCGAGCGGGGTACGACCTCGGTCGGCAGATCCAGATCGCGCTTGACCCGGCAACCAGCGAGCTGGCCAACGAGGCCAAGAAGCTCCGCAGCGGTCGCAAGGGCAAGGGTGCCGGAAGCAAGGGCGCCGGAAGCAAGGGGGACGGGGTGGGGTACTGCTTCTTCAAGTCGGCTCCCGACCGAGTGGTGTCCAGCGACGAAATGATCGACCTGTGGGGCCGGTGGTGTGCCAAGTGGCCGATTTGCTCCATCGAGGATGGCCTCGCGGAAGAGGACTGGTCGGGCTGGGCACGATTGACCGCGGCCCTGGGCGGCACCGTGCAGCTCGTGGGTGACGATCTCTTCGTGACCAACCCCTCGTTCCTCGCGCGCGGCATCCAGGAGCGCTCGGCGAATGCGATCCTCGTCAAGGTCAACCAGATCGGCACGCTCAGCGAGGCCCTGGAGGCCGTGGAGCTGGCCCACAAGTCAGGCTTCCGATCGATCCTCTCCCACCGCTCCGGCGAGACCGAGGACGTCACCATCGCCGACATCGCCGTCGCCACCAACTGCGGACAGATCAAGACGGGTGCGCCGTGCCGGAGCGACCGCAACGCCAAGTACAACCAGCTCCTCCGCATCGCCGAGGAGTTGGGGTCCAGCGCGATCTACGCCGGCAACGCCTGACGGCGACGGCCACGGCTGATGATGGACCGCCGGCCGATCGCAGCAGTCGTCACGCGTACGAGTGCAGGCCGGTGATCACGAAGTTGATCACGATCCAGTTGAAGAGCATGACGGCCGCACCGACCACGGCCAGGAACGCGGTCCACCAACCCTTGTCACGCACCTTCATCCGGACGTGCACGAGCAGCGCGAAGACCACGAACGTGTTCAGCGCGAAGACCTCTTTCGGGTCCCATCCCCAGGGTCGACCCCAGGAGTGGTCGGCCCAGATCGCCCCCATCACGATGCCGGACCAGAGCATCACGAAGGAGAGCTCCATCAGGAGCATGGTGACGCCGTCCAGGACCTCGCCAAACCGGCCGCGGCCGTCGGCGCTCTCCGTCCCCCCCGCGAGCAGGACCGTGGCCGACCCACCGGCGCGCGCATGCGCCGCCGGGCCGCCGAGCATCCGGTACCCCAGGTAGAGCAGCGCCGTGATGGCCGCCATGAAGATCAATGCGTAACTGAAGATGATGACGTTTGTGTGGATGTAGAGCCAGACGTCGTGGAGGACGGGCATCATGTTGCCGATGCTCGCGTTGAGTTCCACCGGCATGAAGTGTGCGGCCATCAGCGCCACCATCGACGCGGCGGCGCTGCACAGGGCAACCAGCCCCGCCGCCGCCCGTCGCCGGAGGAACCACTCAAGCACCAGGGCCAGCACGCCACCCATCCACGCGCTCGTGGTGACGGCCTCGAACATGTTCGAGTTGGGCCAGCGGCCACTCACCCACCAGCGGAGCATCACCGCCCCCGTTTGCAGTGCAAAGGCGATGACGAAAATCGCCAGCCCCGTCCATCGCGCCTTCGGCCATCGGTAGACCGTCCCAAGGAGCAGGAAGACGATGGACGCGAGGTAGACCAACCACACCCAGACGAGGTTTCCCTGCTGGAAGTACCACGACTCCCACGCCAGCTTGGCCTTGTCCGGGTACACCGATGGATTGGCTTCCTGAAGCGATTGGGCCAGGTCGGCCACGGCGGCATTGGTCGCGGATGGGTCCCCGGCGGTCCACCCTTCGATGAGTGCACGCCAGGCCATCGCAATGCGGCGCTGGGCGGCGATCGGCAGGTCAGGGAGCGGCGTCGGGTCGGCGCCAGCGGCTTGGGCCTGGACGGGATCGATCGCCAGCAGCATCACGTCATTGATCCCGTGCCACGGGGCGGCGATGTCCGAACCGCCTGGCGCCACGACCTGCAGCCGTCGCAGGAGGAACTGTGGATCGCGAACCGCCTGCGCCTGCTCGATCTGGTCCACGACCTTGGCGGTCCTGATCACGTCGCCGGCCATCTGCTGCAGCACCGCCACGGCCGCCGGTCGTTCCAGCAGTGCCGGGGCGATCAACCCGCTTCCCACGAACGTCTCCATTCGATCGTGGAGCGACGGATCCTCGGCGAGCAGCGCATCAGCAATCTGCGCGCGGCTGGGCTTCCCCTTGACGTAAATGATGTCCGCGTCGCGGTAGGCACCCGACCGGATCATGAGGTCCAGATACGTGAACTCGGGCGACTGCCCGGCGATCCGCTTGGGGCCGCTCACGAACCCCATCATCTGGTGGGCAAAGCTGCCGAAGGACTTCAGTCGACCATCCGTGTGGACGGCGACGGCCCCCAGTGGCGTGAGGTCGACTTGCTCGGCGAAGGAATGCGCTTCCGCATCCCCGTCGTGGGAAACAGGCTGCGCAACCGCGCTCCCGGCCGCGCACAAAGGCACGAGCAGTCCCGCGAGGAGTGCGATCGCCACCAGCGATGCGGCAGGCGTCCCGGCACGTGTCGCCCGGATCGCCGACGCTTCGGCCTTGGCCCGCTCCGTCTGCCGGCGACGCATGAGCGGCTTCACGTAGAAGGCGTAGCACATGCCGATCACCGCGACGCAGCAGCCCAAGAGCTGGATCCAGACTCCCTCGCGATTGCCGACGCCCAGCACGGTGTAGTTCCGGCCAAGGCTCCCCACGTCGCCTTCAAATCGCGGCGCCTCCGGCGGATCCCACTGCGCCTGGAAATACCACAGTCCATCGTGCTCGACCGGCGCGTTCACGCTGACCGACGTCGGCTCAGTCCAGCCCTCGCCGGGATCACGGAAGCGCAGCATGCTGGTGTAGTCACGAATGCTGCTCGTCTCGCCGCTGTACCCGCCGATGTGGGAAGTCAGCACGAACGCATCCAGCGCCACCTCCGTCCGGAGTGGCAATCGCTGGCGCGAGAAGAGGACTTCCATGGGTCGACCATCGGCAAGCACAAGCGTGACCGGCGAGTAGGGATGCCGACGCAGGACATCGCGTTCGGCTTCGAAGGGGTACGGCGAGTACTTGACCCACGCCGGGGACGACCCGGACGCATTGCTCCCTTGCGCGGAGAGCCTCACCTGCGCAAAGAGTTCACGTGCATCTCGGATCCGCTGTTCGGGCGCGATGATGGCCGGCTTCGTCTCGCTGACCACCCGTGGCAGGTAACGCTCCACCCCGATGGCGATGCCGGCGGGCAAGCGGAAGACCCCTCCCACCGCGATCGACTCGACGCTGGATGCGTTGGCCACGGCGCCGCTTCCGGCGCTCACGACCCGGAGTGTCGACGGATCCGGCCCGGCGAGGAAAGTCACCAGTGCCTCTCCGGCACCGGGCGTGAATCGCGCGGCGAGAACGCCGCTCGTCGGCTGCGGAGCCTCGAAGGCTTGGCCATCGCGCGCCACGTCCCGGCAGAGCGACGGGTCATCGAAGACCCATCGACGGAGAGATCCCGACGGTGTCCGGAACTCGACGATTGCGACCGCAGCCACCCGGCCCTCGATCTTGAGGTCCGTCTGCGACGCGACCACTCGATAGCTGAAGCCCGGCGCCGCCTGGCCCAGTGCCCTGAACCCGTCCGCGTCAGGCGGTTCGGTCACCCCTGCCGCGTCCGTGGCTGCCGATGGCCGGGCCGGCACGATGATCGATGCCGGCACCCCCGGAATGGCCACCTCCAGGGATGCTGGACGCAGGTACTCAGCCAGCGCGGCCTCTTCCGGCAGCCAAGCAAATCGAATGAATCCCCCTTCGCTGACGCGCTCGTCATGCTGAAGCGCCGACAGCCGCGCGCTCCGGGGTTCCGCGCCCTGGCCCGAGGCAATCGACAGCCAGAGCATCGGGTTGAGTGGCGCACTCGCGGCGCCTTCGACGAATCGAACTCGCTCTTGGGCGTACCGGAGGTAGGAGTCGATCGTGATCGTCGTGTCGGGGAACGGGTCGTCACCTTGCGGCACGACGTGCACGTCCAGCCCCTCCCGCACCGTCATGCCGTCCTTCCCCATCACGAAGACGCTCTCGGGATCGGCGACCGCGTCGTAGTAGAGCGGGACCCCCTCGGCCCGCCGCTCATGCCATCGACCTCCCGGCGCGCGAACGTATATCGCCCAGCTCTTGGCGAGGTCATTGCGCAAGTAAAAGTAATCCTGGCTGGCGTACCCAAGATCGAGGACGAGGCGCGGCTCAAGGATCGGATGGCCGGTTTCCTTCACCGCTCGCTTCACGGGCTGCTGTGGGTCGCCCGTCACGATGAGGTCTTCCGTGTACTCGGGGTGCCCGGCGACGAGTTGCCGCATGAACCGGCTCCCCTCGCGCTCGACGAGGAGCGTCACGCTGTAGGCGGCACTCCCGGCATCAACCCCAGACCGCATCTGCCATTCGGGATCGATTGACGCCACGGTGAGCGTCCAGTCGCCTTCACGACCACTGATCGTCGCCCGCTGGCCCGGGGCGGCCACGAACGACGCCTCGCCAATCGGCGTCCCCTCCCCGTCCGTCACGCGGGCGGTGACCTGCCGCATGGCCACCGGGGCATCACCCTCGACCTTCTGGGAGAAGTAGGTCACGGACCCACCGATGAGGATGAGGATTCCGGAGTGGATCATCCACACCCCGTAGTTGATCGGCCTGAATGGAATGCGGCGAAGCGTTGTCACCGTGATGTTGCAGGCGATCAGTCCCAGCAGGACGTCGAAGGGCCACCAGTGAAACCACTCGAACTCAGTCATGTCGAAGGCGGGCCACTGGCGCACCTGTGCGTGCACCCATGCCGCCGACGACCAGAATCGACCCCCGACCGGATAGATCAACCCTGCGGACCCCAGGGACATGTAGAGAAACAGGAGAATCAGCAGGATGATGCCGAAACGGACGCTGGAAAAGAGCGACACCAGGGCGCCCATTGGACCTCTACCTGCCATCGGTCTATCGTAGGCGCTGCATGGTTAGACTGCCGGACCCGACGCTCTCAAAGCGCCGAAACACCCCTTGATCATGAACACATCACGAACTTCCCTGTCGTCGGCCATCGCCGTCACTGCAGCCTTCGCCTGCTCGCTCGCTTCCTGGGGACAGGGCGGCGTCCCCGCGCCCGCACCAGCGAGTCCCGCTGCTCCCGGGGCACCGGCCGCGGATGCCGCGAAGCAGGAAATCAAGACCGCGTACGTCCAGTTCAAGACCAACCTTGGCGACATCGTCATCGAACTTGACCTGACCAACGCGCCCGTGTCCTCCGAAAACTTCATTCGTTACGTCAAGGAAGGCTTCTACGACGGCACCATCTTCCACCGGGTGATCCCCGGGTTCGTCATCCAAGGTGGCGGATTCACCAGCGACATGGCGCAAAAGGAGACCCACGCCGGCATCACCAACGAGTGGCGCAATGGCCTCAAGAATGCGCGCGGCACGCTCAGCATGGCGCGTCTGGGAGGCAGGCCGGACAGCGCGACCAGCCAATTCTTCATCAACCTGGTGGACAATCAGGCGCTCGACCTCGACCGGGACGGGGCGGCCTACGCCGTCTTCGGCCACGTGGTCTCGGGCATGGAGGTGGTCGACAAGGTCGCTGGCGCCCCGACGCAACAGTTCAAGGGCCACGCCGACGTTCCCAAGGACGCCGTGACGATCGAGAGCGCCAAGATCATCGAGAAGCCCACGGGCCTTCCGGCGGCTGGTCCCGTCGCCACGGCACCGGCAGCGCCATCGGCGCCCACGACTCCACCGGCGACCGCGCCCGCGACAGGAGGATGACCGGATGTCAGATTTTCGCATCTACAAGGACGACGGAGACCGCCTGATGGAGGTGCCGTCTGGCGCGACCCACCTCAAGCTCATTCCAGCCGGAAACCCGCGCGAGGTGCGTGCCGACCGCGGCATCCGCATCATGTGGGGACAGCACCTCCTGACAGACATCGTGCATGGTCGGTATCGAACGCTCATCTGCGGCGTCAACGACACCGACAACGAGCACGGCATCCTCGGCGAGATCCTGCGACTGGTCCCCACCAGCCAATGGACCCTGCGAAGCGCCACCAGCTACGCCAAGATGTTTCGCGAAGCGACCACGCTCCACGCCCACGAAGATCGTGAGCCGTACATCCTCAAGTTTGACCTGGACCGGCTGCTGGTGCTGGCCATGCTCCGCCCTGCCGGCCGGGACCACTTCACCCTCGAGGACATCTACCGGGGGATGACGACGGCCACGCGGATGTTGGAGGGGCGTCGGGAACGGCTGCCGGTGGCCACGGTGTCGTTCCTCGGCGCCAAGAGCAACGCCCTGCGCGGCGAGCGACATGCCGAGCCGAGCCTCGAGAGCGTCATCGACGCCATGTGGAAGGCCGGCTACCGCGGCGACATCTACCCGCCGGTCGCGTCGTGGGACAAGCACGAGGTTGGCGTCTTCGCCACCTTCCCGTTCCCCGAGAGCGTCGACCGGATGAGGCAGGGATCATCGTGAGTCCCGCGGCTTCGTTTGAGCCCTATCGCCCGCACCCCTGGCACGGGCTTCCACTGGGGCCGGCCGCGCCGGAAGTGGTCAACGCCTTCATCGAGATCACGCCCTTCGACGTGGTCAAGTATGAACTGGACAAGCCGTCGGGGTTCCTGCGCATCGACCGCCCGCAGCGACTCTCCAGCACGCCTCCCACGCTCTACGGATTCATTCCAAGGACCCTGTGCGGTGGACGCGTCGCGAAACTGTTTGGCTCGGGTGGCACGGCGCACTCCGCCGCGGAGCTCCCTGAGAACCTGGAAGCCGACGGTGATCCGCTGGACATTTGCGTCTATTCCGAGCGGCCGGTCAACCGGCAGGAGATCATCGTCGAGAGCCGTGTCATCGGCGGCCTCACGATGCTGGACGGCGGCACGGCGGACGACAAGATCATTGCCGTCATGAAGGACGATGCGATCTGGGGCGACGCCAAGACGCTTGAAGACCTGCCGCCATCGCTCGTCGAGCGGTTGATCCACTACTTCAGCACCTACAAGATGCGCCCCGGCCACGCCTCGAAGGCGGCGGTCTTGGGGTCGTACGGACCCAGGCATGCCCACAGGGTCATCGCCGAGGCCAGCGCCGACTACGCCGCGGCGTTCCAGGCCTGAGCCAACGTCCTCCCCCGGTTATCGGTGGGAATGTGCCCCTCAAGGGCACATTCCCACCGATAACCGGACCCGGACCTCGCGCGAACCTTGCCGCTGGGCCCCGACTCCCGTCAACCGAACTGGATCCCCTGGGCCAGAGGCAGGTCCTTGGACCAGTTGATCGTGCAGGTCTGCCGGCGCATGTAGGCCTTCCAGGAATCGCTCCCGGATTCGCGGCCTCCGCCAGTGTCCTTTTCGCCGCCAAACGCGCCACCGATCTCGGCGCCGGAAGTCCCGATGTTCACGTTCGCGATGCCACAGTCGCTGCCGGCGGCCGACAGGAAATGCTCGGCGCTGCGCACACTGTCGGTGAAGATCGCGCTGGAGAGTCCCTGGTCCACGCCATTTTGGATCGCCATCGCCTCATCCAGGCCACTCACGCTGAACACATAGAGCACCGGAGCGAAGGTTTCCTCGCAGGTGATCGGCGGGACCTTTCCCTTCGGGACGCGGATGATGGTGGGCTCGACGAAGTTCCCGGGCTTTCCCTTGAACCGATCAATCCCTCCCATGCCGCCGCAGACCACCGTGCAGCCGCACGCTTGCGCCGTCTCGATCGCGTGCCGCATCCCGTCCACCGCGCGTGCGTTGATGAGCGGTCCCACCAGCGTCTTGGCGTCGAGGGGGTCGCCAATGGGGATCGACCCATAGCCCTTCGACAGACGGGCGGTGAGGTCGTCGACGATGGATTCGTGCACCAGAAGCCTTCGCGTAGAAGTGCACCGCTGGCCAGCCGTGCCGACCGCGCCAAACAGCACGCCGCGAGTCACCAAGTCCATGTCGGCATCGGGCATCACGATGATCGCGTTGTTGCCGCCCAGCTCCAGGAGCGTCCGGCCCAGTCGCGCGCCCACCACCTCGCCAACTCGACGGCCCATGCGGCACGAACCCGTCGCGCTCACCAAGAGAATGCGGCGATCGGCAAGCAGCGGCTCTCCCACTTCCGAGTCAACGCCGATGATGAGCGGGAAGAGGTCCGCGGGGTCGATCCCCTCGGGCCGCCACAGATCCTGCTCGCGCATGACCTTCCACGCAACTTCGCTCCCAGCGATCGCGGTCAGCGGCGTCAGGAGCGACGGCTTCCAGATCGTGACGTCGCCACAGACCGCCGCGAGCATGGAGTTCCACGCCCACACCGCGATGGGGAAATTGAAAGCCGTGATGCAGCCCACGATTCCCAGCGGATGCCATTGCTCGTACATGCGGTGGCCGGGCCGTTCGCTGTGCATCGAGAGGCCGTAGAGCTGGCGCGCGAGGCCCACCGCAAAGTCGGCGATGTCGATGCACTCCTGCACCTCGCCCAGCCCTTCGGCGCGGATCTTGCCCATTTCCAGCGTGACCACCTCGCCAAGGTCGTCCTTGTGGAGGCGGAATGCCTCGCCGATTCGGCGCACGATTTCGCCGCGCTTGGGGGCCGGGAGCATGCGCCAGGACTCAAACGCCCGCTGTGCGCGCGCGATCGTGGCCTCCAGCTCGGCACGACTTTGCAACCTCACCTCCGCCAAAGCCACCCCAGTCGCCGGGCATTCGGTCGTGATCCATCCCACGGACGCAGCGCCAGCCGGGTCCACCGGCGCCGCCGAGCTGCCCGCACCGGGGGCGCGAACCATCGGGTGCGAATCCAAGGCCAGCCGCTTCAGCGTGGGATGCATGGGGGACGGAGGATACGAAGTTGCGGCATAATGCACCCTTCATGCCACTCGACCGCAACCAACTGGCGATGCGCGCCGCGCAAGAACTTCGCGACGGCTTCTATGTCAACCTCGGGATCGGCATCCCGACGCTGGTAGCCAACTATGTCCCCGCTGGGATGGAAGTCTGGCTCCAGAGCGAGAACGGATTGCTTGGGATGGGGCCATTTCCCACCGACGCTGAAGTCGACCCCGACCTCATCAACGCGGGC
>SXOD01000005.1 GCA_005776885.1 Planctomycetia bacterium | reverse complement strand
ATAATAACATAGTTATTTCCCTTTAGATAGTTTTACCGCTTAACTTCAAAAAAAATACTAAAGCTGAAATGGTTATTCCTTAAATCTACCACGTTAAAGTAGCTATCGACCAGCTTAAAATCAATATAACGAGGAGTTCTTCTGCTTACGTCCAAGTAATCCATAGTTCATGGCGTAGAAGATCGACTTCTTGATCTCGCCCGCGTAGCGCGTGCCGATGATGAGCACCAGGCGTCGCTCCAGGCTCTGCACGATCGCCAGCTTGCCCTTGACGCCGTACTTCGCCGGGTCAGCCAACTGGAGGTTGCACGCGTTGAGGATCGTCCAGTCCTGCTGGAATCCCTCGAGCGCCTCCGGGGCCGCGTTGATGAAGAGGGTCTTGGCGAAGAGGGAGTGCCACGACTCCTCGGTCACGACGCTCACCTTGAGGCGATACTCGGGGTCGGCCCCCGCGTAGCCGTCGAAGCGGAAAAGGTCATCCTTCTTGCCAAGGTAATCCTTGACGAGGCCGAGCAGCGCATCGAAGTTGGCCGGCGAGATCGGCTGGTTCACCTTGCCCCAGTCGATGGTGTCGTGGATGCCCGCCGTGTCCTCCAGGAACTTGTCGTTGGGGCTGCGGCCGGTGCGTTCGCCGGTGTCGCACATGAGTGCCCCGTTCGCGGCGAGGACCCCTTCGCCTCGCTGGATCGAGAGTTCAATCAGGCGCGCCGCGGGAAGGTTGCGGTGCATGGTGGCAGAACCGAAGGCGAGAGACGGTTCGACGGCGGCAACGGCGGTGCTCATGTCTGTCAATCAACTCCAAAGTTGGGAGGTCGGCCCTCGGTCTGAGGGGAATCGACCATTGTACAGATCCACGGCGCTGCGGCCGCGTCCGTTGCCGTGCCGCCGCTGGAGCGGTACCATGCCGGACTGCCCTACGGCGACCGTAGCTCAGTTGGCAGAGCGCCAGGTTGTGGTCCTGGACGTCGCGGGTTCGAGCCCCGTCGGTCGCCCTTCATTCACGGCGCATTCGCGCCGGGGAACAGCCCTTCACGGCGCATTCGCGCCGGGGTCAGTCGTAGGCGCGGCCGCATTCGGGGCAGCGATCGCTCACGGCGCCACTGGGGTCCTTCGGGTGGAAACAGGCTCGGCAGGCTGGCTCCCTCGCTGACCGGCGTCGTCGTCGCAAGACCAGCAGAAGCGGCCCCCCGAGCATGAGCAGCGCCCAGAGCCCCATCACAAGCGACCAGTACGAGCCGAGCGCGCAGTAGCAGCCCTCCCGAGAACGCATCAGTGCGTACCAGGGAATCGCCAGGCCAGTACCGACCGCCGTTCCCTTGATGGTGTTGGAGATGAATCGCTCAAGGCGGTCGGGATTCCCCTGCGCGCGGCGCAGCAGGACGATTGTCCAGATCGGCCATGAGAGGACCCATACCGCCAGGAAGCCGGTGGCAAGCGACTTCTCCGCGCCCTCGCCAAGCTCGACGCCGGCAAGCGAGAGCAAGTCAATCGACGCCACAAGAGGCATCAGGGTGAGCACCGTGGCCATCAGTCCCACGGCCAGCACCGAAGCCGTGAGCGATGTCCCCTCCCTCCTTCCTGCCTTCGGCGGGACGACAGGCAGCATGAGCATCATCCATTGCAGGATCGGCACCGCCAGGGGGCCCACCACCATCGTGGTCCAGGCCAAGACGGCCAGGAACAAGTCAAACATGTCGTGGTCACCTCGCGCACGCGGTTGGATGGCATTCCAGAAGCCAGTGGAGAGCAACTCCCAGACTTCGAGCGGGTACCATTCGATCACCCCCTCCCCGATCAAGATGCCAACCGTCGGCACGAGCGCCGCGAAGACCACGATCCATGCTGGCAACACAAGCCAGAGGGCCGGGTGCAGGGTCTTTCTCCTCGGGTCAGGCATCCACCTAACCTATCGACGATGCGCCTGTCCATCCTGCAAAACGACCCTGTCTGGGAAGACAAGTCCGCTTCTCGGCCGGCCATCGAGTCGGCGCTTCGATCCGCGGCGCTCCTGCCTCGAACGCTTTGTGTCCTCCCCGAGATGTGCGAGACGGGATTCACCTATCGCGCCGACACGGCAGCTGCCGGGGACTCCGTGGACTGGTTCTGCTCCATCGCCCGCTCGTTCGGCATCTGGGTGGTCGCTGGCGCCGGCGAACGCGACAGTGAAGGGCGCGCGCGCAATTCGGCCTTCGTGTGCTCCCCGGAAGGGGAGCTGGTTGCGCGCTACCGAAAGGTGCAGCTCTTCACTCCCACTGGCGAGAATCGCTGGTACGACGCGGGAGACGAGCTCGTCGTCGTGGACATCGACGGCGTCAAGGTCGCCCCCCTCCTGTGCTACGACCTGCGGTTCCCGGAGTTGTTCCGCGCCGCGACTCGCGCAGGAGCGGAAGTCTTCGCGCTCGGTGCCTGCTGGCCAGCCGTGCGACTCCACCACTGGACGGCGCTCGCACGGGCGCGTGCTATTGAAAACCAGGCGCTGATGCTTGCCGCCACCCGCACCGGCCAGGAGGCCAAGGTCCGCTGTGCGGGCGGAAGCCTGATCGTGGATTGGCAAGGGACCGTGCTGGCGGAGGCGGACGAGCGTCCGCAAGTGCTTTGTGCGGAGGTCGATGTCGATGCGCTGCGCGCGTGGAGGAGAGACTTCCCCATCCTCGCCGACATGCGAGAGACGTTCTTCTCGGACCTTCCGCACGTCCGGTATTCGTGAATGCCGAGAGGGGCGGCGCTCCACGTCTGAGAACTCCGTGGATCAGTTGTCGGCAGCACCGCCAAGCCGAAGCGGCGCCCTCGGTTTCCGTACGCTCGACCGATCGTGCCGCAGGCCACTCCCACTTCCCGAAAAGGCAAGTCGCGGAAAGCGGCTGGGTCAACTGGCCCTCGAGAGGTCGTCGCGGGCGAGTCGGCCGTCCGCGGGGCGTTTTTCTCGCGCGGACAGGCTGCCGCCCGTCGACTGCATGTTTCGGTCGACGAAGTCGTGCGGCAGGTGGCTGCGACGGGACTGCCCGAATCGCGTTGGACCGCTCGATGGATCGAAGACCTCGTGGTGGCCGCGGCATGCGCGCGTGGAGACCAGGAGGCGTGGAGCGAGCTCATGATCGCGCATGGCTGGCGATTGCGGGATGCCGCTCGGGACCTGGTGGGCCCGAGCGAAGCCGCCCTTCTCGTGGCCCGGTTTTTTGCCACGCTTCGGCGCGGTGAGTCAGAGTCGATCGGCCACTTCGACGGACGCCATTCCCTCTCGTACTGGATGGGTGCCCGCTTCGCGATCGTGATCGGCGGGAAGCTCCCGCGACTCGCTCGCACACGACTTGACACCACTGGCGGTTCGCGTAGGCTTTGCCTCCCGTCGGCGCGGAAACGGGTCGACGAGGGTCTGGCTACTTAGCTCAGTTGGTAGAGCACCGCATTGAAAATGCGGGTGTCCCCGGTTCAAGTCCGGGAGTAGCCACTCCTCACGCGGCGAGGCCGGGCTGCAGGCCCCCGCGCACATGCGCCACCCCAAGTCCCATCGGGTAGTGAGCCTCCAGGAGTTCCGCGAGCACCTCTGACGCGACCACCCGAAGGATGGATGGGCGCTCGAGCACGGCCGTGCAGAATCGACTGGCCTGTGCCAGCGATGGAGCCGTCGTGGCGACCCGAATGCTTTCGCCGTGCAACGACAGCGGGACCAGGCGGAACTGCCACGCCTGCCGTGGCGAAATCAGGGCCAGGGCCTCGGCGCGCGGGCGCCCGATCGGCTCGTCGCGATCGGCCTCGCCTGACACTTCGCGATATTGGTCCATCCACACGGCTTCGATGATGTCAGCGGAAATGCCGAAGAGGCGCTCGCACAAGTCGCCGAAGGGCCGACCCGAGCGCTTCTGGGCTCGGAGGACCTCGTGAACCTGCGAGGGAGTGAGCAGGCCGAGATCGACCAATCGTTCTCCCATTGGCTGGACGCGGCCCGTGGTTCCATCCACCCGGTTGTGCGGACGAAACGTGGCACCCGGCGTGGCGGCGTGCGCCAAGGCGGGAGAAGTCAGTGCTGGCTTGATACTCCAATCGGCGTGCATCGAAAAATCTCCGTGCTGTTGAATCGGGCCGATTCGAGGTGGCCTGAAGCGACCCTGGCCAGTTCGGCCAGTTCGGCAAGTTCGGCCAGTTCGGCCAGTCCGGCAAGTTCGGCTTTCTCGTCCAGCCGACACAGACCCGATAACGTGTTGGCATGGCGATTGCGCACGATTCCCGCCCCACTGGCGCTCCACGATCCGCGGAGGATCGCCTGCTGGCAGCGGTTCAGTCAGCCGGGTGCCTCTGGGCCCGCGAGATTCCGGGGCCCATCGGGAGGACCAGCGATTTCTTGGTGATGCGTGACCGGACCCGAATGGCCATGCATGTCAAGTTGCTCGACGTGCCGCCAGTCGCGCTGCGACCGCTCCCGAGGTGGCTCCTCGCGCTGGGCTCGGTGCCGCGACCCATCATGGTGGGAATCGAACGGACGCCTGGGGCCGGTGGCCTGGCCTCACCCCCGATCGGCCCGGCTGAACAAGGAGAACTCCTGCGGTTCCTCCGCAGCGGCTCGATCGGCGACGTCCACGGCATCGGACGCCTGGCCGGCGAGCCCCGCGTTCCCGTGCTCCTCATCCGAATCTTGGGTCATCGAGCGGATCGCACCCGGGCCGTGCAGTTCGTTCAAGGCGCGAGCGCCGATCCCGCCATGGATGCCGCCCGGCTGCGAAGGCTGCTGGACCGGGCCTTCGTCCAGTTCATGCCCAGGATGACCAACCTCATCGTGCTGTGCGGGCCGCACGATCGATCGCTGGCCCTCGACTTTGCGTTGCTGGGTCGACCGATGGAGCGGTGGGATCGATTCCCCCGCCGCGGCGAGCGAGTCGCGGTGGGCCGGAGCGACGACGGCTTCTGGGCGGATGGCTCCAGGCCCGAGAGCCGCACCGTGCTCTGGGTTCCCACCAGCGGCCGAGGCGCGGATCGCCGACCTGTTCTCCTGGAGCGGACCGGGGCCGGCGTCGGCCGATTGCCCGCGGACCAACGGCTCCTCATCGAGGACGTCCGTGACCAACTCTCGGGGCGGAGCCGCGGCTGAGAGTCCCCGCCAGATCGGCTGGTCTCAACCGGCGCTCATTCGGGACTCGACCGGCATTCAACCGGCGCTCATTCGGGATGAAGCCGTCGATGGGGAGGCGTGGCCCGCGCTCGATCTCGTTCTTCCCCGCCGACCCCGAAAGCAGCGTCGACCGCGGCCTTGCCGCGCAGTCCATTGATCTCGAGCGGCACGCCGCCACCCAAGAGTTGGTCCACCTGCCCTCGGCCTGCGCGAATCCGCAGGCGCACCCGATCATCGACCCACTCGCGGTCCAAGACGGTCGCGCGGCGCTCCAGGAAATCGATGGCCTTCCCCTGCGCGGCGGGAAGCCATAGGTCGAACTCCTTGATGTCCCCCTCCCGGAGGGCCTTCACGGCCCTGGCCAGGTCCGGGAGCCCCTCGCGCGTGACGGCGCTCACGACGAACGTGCCAAGCGGATCGCCGGGAACCGTGGCCCACTCCGTCCGCAGCGCGGCGCGCGCGTCTTCGGAGAGTCGATCAACCTGGTTGAGGACGAGCATCCTCGGCTGCGTTGACGCCCCGATCTCGTCCAGGACATCGCACACGGTTTCGTATTGAAGCCTGGCGTTGCGATCGGCGGCATCGACCACCACCAACAGCAGGTGGGCGTGGATGGCATCTTCCAGCGTGGCCCGGAAGCTCGCGACCAGGTGATGCGGGAGGTTGCGGATGAAACCGACGGTGTCGCCGAGGAGGATGGTGTCGCCATCACCCAGGTCCCAGCCCTCCACGCGAGTGACGAGCGTCGCAAAGAGTTGGTCATTGGCGAACGCACCGCCGTCGGTGAGCGCGTTGAAGAGGCTCGACTTGCCGGCGTTGGTGTAGCCCACCAGGCACGTGGTGAAGTGCTCCGCACGCCGCGCGGCCACCTCGCGCGTGCGCCGCGCCAGCACCTCGTCAAGCTCGCGCTTGAGGGTGGACAGGCGCCGCTTCACGATCCGACGGTCGATCTCAATCTGCTGCTCGCCGGGACCGCGCGTCCCGACTCCCATCGGCGCGCCGCCCGTGACCTGGCCAAGGTGCGACCACATCGCACGGAGCCGTGGCGCCACGTACTCCAGCTGGGCGATCTCGACTTGCAGGATCGCGGCTCGCGTGCTGGCACGATTGGCGAAGATGTCCAGGATCAGCTCCGAGCGGTCCAGCACCTTGCAGGACGTGGCCTTCTCCAGGTTCTGAATCTGGCTCGGCGCGAGATCGTTGTCAAAGAGCACGACCTTCGCACCGGTCTCGCCGACCACACGGACCAGCTCTTCAAGCTTCCCCTTGCCGATGTATGAGCGGCCTTCGGGTTGCCGGCGCGACTGTTCCACCGTGGCGACCACGTGCACGCCGGCGGTCTGCGCCAGCGAGCGGAGCTCGGCGAAGGGGTCGACCTCGTCGACGAATTCGCCATCCAGGTGGACGGCCACGAGGACGGCGCTCTCCTTCTGGAGCTTGACGTCGGTTCGGAGGCCTTGTTCCATGGGGCGCGAAGTCTAGGGCGGCTACGCTCACGCCCCATGCTCGTGCTTGGCCTGGAGACCAGTTGCGATGAAACGGCGGCCAGCGTCGTCGAACGGTGCGATCACACGGGTCGATTGACCGAGCGGTCCAGCGTGGTGGCCACGCAGGAGGCGATCCACGCGCCGTGGGGCGGCGTGGTTCCGGAGGCGGCGAGCCGCGCCCACGCCGAGCGCTGGCTGCCGGTGGCCCGGCTGGCACTTGAGCGTGCGGGCGTATCGCTGCGCGACGTCTCGGGCGTGGCCGTCGCCGCGCAGCCTGGCCTGATCGGTTCGCTGTTGGTGGGCGTGAGTGCCGGAAAGGCGCTCGCCTGGGCGCTGGGCCTTCCCTTCGTCGGCGTGGACCACGTCGTGGCGCACCTCGTCGCGGCCGCGATCGATGGTGACCCGATTCCCCTGCCGGCCATCGGGCTGGTGGCGAGTGGCGGCCACACCTCACTCCTGCGGCTGGGAGCGGATGGTGGCCTCACGCTCATCGGCCATACCGTGGACGACGCCGCCGGCGAGGCCTTTGACAAGGCCGCCGCGATCCTCGGCCTGCCACATCCTGGCGGACCAAACCTGGAAGTGGCGGCGCGCGGCGGGGATGCCTCGGCACTGCGCTTCACCACGCCACACATCCAGGACGGCCTCGGCTTCAGCTTCTCCGGATACAAGACGGCGCTCCTGTACGCCGTGCGAGGTGCACCCGCTCGGCAGGATGACCGGGGGCGCATCCAGCCGGCGGCGCCCCCTCCCTTGACCGACGCTCGTCGCGCCGACCTCGCAGCCAGCTTCCAGCACGCCATCGTCCACGCGCTCGCCCGCGGCCTTCGCAAGGCCGTGGAGGCCGATCTTGCGGCCGGCGAGCCTGCGAAGGCCATCGTCGTCGGCGGCGGCGTCTGCGCCAACGCCCAGCTCCGGGCCAGGATCGAGGCTCTCGGTGCTGAACGTGGCGTGCCAGTCCGACTGCCGGACCCACGCCACTGCACCGACAATGCGTCGATGATCGCCGCGGCCGGCGCCGAGCGACTGGCGCGAGGCGAGTGCGATGGCTTCGAACTTGGCGCCCGTTCGATTTCAAGCCTGGCGCGTGGCTATCGTGGTCGCCCCGCTCCCGCTCGTCCAACCCCATGAACTACACGCCTCCCTACATCGATCCCCGCGCCAAGTACGTGGAGGGGTCGCATCCCGCGACGATGGAGCCGGAAGACCTGCTCCGGCAGTGCGAGATCCTCACCGGCCGAGTGGCTGGGCCCGGGGGCCAGCATCGGAACAAGACCGATAGCGCCGTCTTCATTCGCCATTCCCCGACGGCGCTGGAAACGCAGGCGACGGAGCGGCGGAGTCAGCACGAGAATCGCCGGGTGGCGCTGTGGCGGATACGTGTCAAGCTGGCCATTCGGTGCCGGACCGCGGTCAATCGCGATCGACATCGACCCAGCGAGTTGTGGTGTCGACGTCGACAGGGCGCCAAGCTTCCCGTGAGCCCGACGCACGAGGACTACCCGGCGCTGCTCGCCGAGGCGCTGGATGTGGTGACCGCGCGGCGATTTGACATTGCCGGCGCCGCGGCGGTCTTAGGCATAACGATGAGCCAGCTCAGCCGGCTCATCCGCCATGAAAAGCACGCCTTCGCGATGCTCAACGAGGGGCGCGAAAGCACGGGACTGCCACGGCTGAGGAGTTAGCGCGGGGGTGCCGGGGTCGGGGGTCGGGGGTCGGGGGTCGACGCGGAATCGGACATCGTTTTCGAGGTCGACGCGGAATCGGACATCGTTTTTGAGGTCGACGCGGAATCGGACATCGTTTTCGAGGTCGACGCGGAATCGGACATCGTTTTGGAGGTTGACGCGGAGTCGGACATCCGATGACCGTTCTTGCGCCAACCTCGAGTTGGGTCAGCTGAGTGCGCGGAGTAAGCCCAGTTCGCGCAGACCCGAAGATCCCGGCGACCCCGGCGACCGCAGACACCCAGATGACCGCAGCATCAGCATCCCCCGCAGCAACCTCAGCATCAGCATTCCCCGCAGCAACCGCAGCATCAGCATTCCCCGCTGCCGCATCAGCATTCCCCGCTGCAGCATCAGCATCCCCCGCAGCAACCTTAGCAACCGCAGCATCAGCATTCCCCGCTGCAGCATCAGCATCCCCCGCAGCAACCTTAGCAACCGCAGCATCAGCATTCCCCGCCGCAGCATCAGCATCCCCCGCAGCAACCTCAGCAACCGCAGCAACCTCAGCAACCGCTTCACCCCGGAGCAACGGCAACAACTGCGCCAGGCATCAGCCCGTCCAGCCGCCGAGCACGGCACCAAGATCCGCGCCGTCGACCGCACCGCTGCCGTCCAGGTCGCCCTGCCCGGGCAACCCCCACCGCGCCAACAGGATGCCCAGGTCGGTTCCATTGACAAACGTGTCGGCGTTTACGTCGCCGGGCCGCGGCGCACCGCCGCGCGTCAGCTTGGACGAAGGCACGATCTGCTCGCTGCCATCTCCGGCCGCGCCAGACCCCGGGCCTTGCCAACGCATGATGAGGCCTGCGCCGCCACCCGCCTCGAAGAACTCGACCTTGACCGCGTGCTTGCCCGCCGCAAGCGGCACGGTGCCGACGATCTTCTGCATGCCATGGAGGCCGTCGTTGTTGACGATCCTGATGCCGTCGATCCACAGCGCGGAGCCATCGTCGCTCTCGGTGGAAAGACTCCACCATCCGGTCTGGGGGACGTTGACCCAACCGGTGAAGACCGCACCCACATTGTCGGCGAGGCCGCTGTTGGCAAAGTTTCCGCCCGTCGACTGGTAGCCCAGCGTGCTCACCCAAAGGTTGAGGTATGGCAGCAGTTGCGTCCAGTCGGGGAGCGCGGTCCACGATCCTTGGTAGTAGGAGACATTCAGGCCAACCTTGTCGAGAATCGGTGCCGTCGGCGCCCACGGCTCCTTGATGGTGATGAAGACCGTGCCCGCTCCCAGTTCGCTGCCGCCCGCTTCGGAGACTTGATACACGAACGAATCGGTGCCCGAGAACCCCGCAGCCGGCGTGTACCGCAGCAAGGGACGACCATCGGGGCCGCCGCCAATCACGATGCTGACTTGCCCGCCCGTCGGCGTCCCGGACTGGTACTGCGCCAGCGACACCGCCGAGCAGTTCACCGGGATGTCGTTGGCGAGGATGTCGATGTCGATCGGGCCCTGGCCCATGAGCGACAGCGCCTGGTCGTTCACGGCCGCTGGCGCTGCCCCATCCCCCTCCAAACCGCAGTTGAGCGAGGCGATGTAGTTCTGGATGTAGCCGATCGACCCCGGCGCAAACTCGAGCCGGATGTTCGACATGCCGCCTTCGCAGATATGGCAGTACGACATGATCGTCCCGATGTCAAGGTCGGCTGCCGTGCAATCCTGCGGGTCGCTGCCGCAGCCGTCGATGATCGGGTCAGAGTTGTGCGTGTGCGGGCCGCCGCAGTTGTGGCCCATTTCATGCGCCACCACCATCACGTCCCAGTTGCCCCCGTCATTGTTGACCAGCGGGTACGGGAAGGAGCCGCCGACGCAGCTGGCGGCATAGCTGTAGGAGTTGCAGATCGAGGGGATCCACGCCACGCCACCACCGCCGATGCCGCAGAGGATGTGCGCTTCATGCCGCGCGACGCCGGACATGTTCCCTTCCCAATGATCCCGCAACTGCCCAAGCCGATCGCCGACTTCTCCCGTGTACGGGTCCGAGTCCACGTCCGTTTCCCACAACCGGATGTAGCCGACCCACGGGTGGATTTGCACATCGCGCTGGTAGATCTCGTTCATCGCGGCGTAGAGCATGCCCACATACGCGGTCGCGGCGTACGCATTCCCGCCAAACCGGTTGGCGAGGAACTCCACGTCGGTCTCGACAGCGACGCGCATCTGCCGGCACACGCCGACGCCGCCCGCGAGGCCACCGTCAGGAATCTGGCCGCCCGCATCACCCGCAGCGGCAAGCACCTCGCAGCGGAAGTCGCTCGGGGGCGCGATCCCGACCGGCCACGCTGCTGGTTCGAAGATGATCGGCAGGTGCTGCGCCCCGTCCGCCTCCACAGGTCCGGTGGAGATGATCCATCGACGGCCATCTGTTTCGATGTACCCGTTCAGCATCACCCGTCCATCGGGCAGCTGCGCGTACCCCACGAACACATGGGAGTCCGCCTCTCCATCGACGACACCAGCCATCGTCGTGATCGGCGCGAAGGCATGGGGGTCCAACGCGAGGGCGCGCGGAGCTCCACGCGCCTCTCCCTCGCCCTCGGTGTCCTGCATCAACTCAAGCGTGGCATCAGGCGCATAGCCCTCGATCGGCCCGAGCACCAACGTGAGGACCTCCCCGGTGGGAACCACTAGCCCGGGCCAGCGAACCGATCGGCCAGCCTCTATCTCCGAGAGGACATCACCGGGAATGCTGATCTGGGCAAGGCGCGCGCCTGGGGACGGCTCACCCTTCGTCATCGCTGGCCCCGACGTGGAGAGTGCGAACGACAGCGAGACAATCAACGCGGGGTGCATCGATGCAGGGTAGCGCGGATGAGCAGGAAGTCAAGCATCCGCGCGCGTTCCATTCAGAATCGTGCGGCTCTTGTCCGAGAAAATGCGCCTACGCAGAGACCTTGGCCGCAGCGGCCTTGGTGCCGATGGCGGCAACCAGGTCGTCCCAACTCTTGACGAATGATGCCGCCCCCTCCGTCTGGAGCTGCGCGGCCACCCTGCCGAGGTCGATCCCAGCAGCCGCAAGCGCTGCCAGGGCGGCGCTGCCCCGCCCGTCGCA
This sequence comes from Planctomycetia bacterium, assembly GCA_005776885.1. Classification (GTDB taxonomy): domain Bacteria; phylum Planctomycetota; class Phycisphaerae; order Phycisphaerales; family SM1A02; genus SXOD01. The sequence continues at coordinate 1,796 of SXOD01000005.1, read as the reverse complement.
GGCGGTCAGGATGTCCTTGATCGACCCGGTGGCAGCGAGTGCCTTCAGCGTCCCGTCGGGCATCGTGTTCACGGTCCCGGGCGCCGCGAGGGCTTCGACGTACATCGTGGCACTGAGCGATGGATCCTTGGTGCTCGTGCTGGCGAAGAGGAGGCGCTGAGGGGTCGCCCCCTTGGCCGCGAGGTTCCGCCAGTTCTCGCTCGTGAGCATGGAGACGTAGGCCTCCCAGCAGCCGCGACCGGCCGCGATGCCGGCGGTGTCCTTGAGCTCGCCACGTCCGGACGCCGCAAGGGCCGCGGTGCAGGGCTTCTCCCAGCGCGAGACGAAGACGCTGGCGACGCTGCACACGATCGGGTCCTTGCCGGCTGCGATGCGCTTGGCCAGTCCGCGGTTCCAGGCGTCCGCCGCGGCTCGATACTGCGCCGCATCGAAGAGCAGCGTGACATTGACGGGCACTCCGGCCTCGGACAGTTGTTCGACGGCGGGCAATCCCTCGGGGGTCCCCGGCACCTTGATGAACAGGTTGGGTCGATCCGCCTTGGCGTGGAGCGCCAGGGCCTGCTTCACGGTCGACGCCGTGTCGTACGCCAGCTTGGGACTCACCTCCAGGCTCACCCAGCCATCCAGCCCACCCGTCCGGCGATGGACAGGAGCGAAAAGGTCACAGGCTCGACGAAGGTCATCGATCGCCAGCTCGAAGAAGATCGACTCCGGGTCCATGCCACGGGACGCCAACTCACGAATCTGGGAGTCGTACGTGGTGCTCTTCGAAATCGCCTGGTCGAAGATCGTGGGATTGCTGGTGAGTCCCACGACATCCCACTCGGCGATGTACCTGGCGATGGTCCCGTCATCCAGGAGCGCCCGGGTGATGTTGTCGAGCCAGATCGATTGCCCGGCGAGCGCAAGCTGCGAAGTGTTGGCCATGGTCGAGATGCTATCGACGATCCGCCTCGAGACTGTTACGCTCCGCTTCCCATGGACACCACGTTCATCGCCACCTCGAACTCACTCGACACGATTCCGGAACACGCAGCACTCCGGTCCCACGCGGATGCGACTCGGGCCACGCACCTCCGGGAGTTCTTCTCGAGAGACCCGTCCAGGGCACTCTGGCTGGCCTTCGAGGGAGCCGGCGTCCGGGCGGACCACTCGCGCCAGCGCCTGGACGCGACGGCGTTGGAGCTCCTCTTGAAGCTGGCCCGCGCGCGCGGCGTGGAGTCCCGACGCGCCATGATGTTCGGGGGCGAGCGCATCAATGTCACCGAAGACCGAGCCGTCCTGCATGTGGCATTGCGAGCTCCCAAGGGCGAGCGCATCATGCTGGACGGCGTGAATGTGGTCGACGAGGTCCACGCCGTCCTTGACCGCATGGCCGCGTTCGCCGACCGCGTCCGCAGCGGCGCCTGGACCGGGCACACCGGGAAGCGGATCACCGCCGTGGTCAACATCGGCATCGGTGGAAGCGACCTGGGGCCGGCGATGGCGATGCTGGCCGTCCGTCCGTGGAGCGACCGGGCGATCTCCTGCCGATTCGTCTCCAACGTGGATGGCGACGACTTCGGCGAACAGACGGCGGACCTTGACCCCGAGACGACGCTCTTCATCGTTTCCAGCACGACCTTCACCTCGCTGGAGACCATGACCCACGCCAACACCGCCCGCGACTGGTCGCTGGCGAAGCTCAAGGACATGGCCGCGGTCGCCAAGCACTTCGTCGCCGTGAGCACCAACCACGCCGAAGTCGCGAAGTTTGGCATCGACACGGCCAACATGTTCGGTTTCTGGGACTGGGT
>SXOD01000054.1 GCA_005776885.1 Planctomycetia bacterium | reverse complement strand
TCGCGATCGGCCTGGTTCCCGTGGTGCTCCTCGGTCGTCGGGTCCGCGGCACGACCGCGGAGGCGACGACGAGCCGGGTGCTCGCGCTCGGCATCGTGGCCGTGACCGTCCCGCTTGATGCGCTCCTCGAACTGGCCTCGGTACTTGGTGCCGGCCACCATGCCGGGAAGGTCCAGGATGATCAGGCGCCGGTCGGCGAGCAGGTCAGGCACTTCGCCGGCGACGATCGACTGCGCAAGCCCTTCCACGATCGCGGTCGTGCCCACGCCGGCCTCACCCAGCAGCACGGGGTTGTTCTTGGTGCGTCGGCACAGGATCTGGATGATGCGCTCGATCTCGTTCGTGCGGCCGATGACCGGGTCCAGCTCGCCATTCTTGGCCAGCTCCGTCATGTCGCGCCCAAACGAATCGAGGGCCGGGGTCTTGCTGCGCCCGCGGCGGGGGGCACCTTCCGCAGGGCCGGCCTCGTCAGGCTCGGGGCGGGCGGGTCGATTCGGCTGTCCCTCGGCTTCCTCCGACTCCATGCCGGCGCCCAGCAAGTTGAGCACTTCTTCCCGAACCTCCTCAAGCTTGAGCCCGAGGTTCTGCAGCACCTGTGCCGCGACGCCATCCTGCTCTCGCAGGAGGCCCAGCAGCAGGTGCTCGGTCCCGACGTAGTTGTGGTTGAGCGCACGGGCCTCCTCCATCGCGTACTCCGTCACCTTCTTGGCGCGCGGGGTCTGCGGGAGCTTGCCCATGGTCACCATCTCGGGGCCGCTCTTGACGAGCTTCTCCACCTCCATGCGCACCTTGCGCAGGTCGATCCCCAGGTTCTTCAGCACGTTGGCGCCGACCCCGGAGCCCTCCTTCACGAGCCCGAGCAGGATGTGCTCCGTCCCGATGTACTCGTGGTTGAATCGCTGGGCTTCCTGGTTGGCCAGGGCCATCACTTTCTTTGCTCGATCGGTCAGGCGCTCAAACATGTGTCTCGTCCTCCTTGCGGCACCATCGAATCGTAGGCGATTCCGTGCCGCAAGGGTCCTGCACACGAAGGACGACTGGTCGGCGGCGGAACCGACGAAGATGGCCTGCATCTCGACTGTCGGATGCGTGGCGCCGAGGCTCAAGCAGATTGGAGTTTTTTTGCGCGGATTCGTCCTCCTTTCGCCTGCCACCTTGGCAGGAGCGGTCGCCTACGCTTGGGATCATGACGCGCAACGATCTTCCCCGACGGCTGCACGGTCTCGCTCGGGCCGTGGCGATCGCCGTGTCAGCGTCGATCTCGTGCGCGGCGGCCGCCGCCCAGGGCAGGGCGCCGGCCACGTCCGCGCCAGAAGCCCAGACGACGTCGCCGACTCGCTGGACGGACGGCAACGCCGATGATGCCGAGGCGCTCTCGTCCCAGGTCGCGGCCGCGAGACGCCTTTCGGCGGCGGCCGGCGTGGTGGGCGCACCGGTCGTGGCCGGCAGCATCGTGGCCGTGACGGCGGTCACGCGCGAGGAGGCCCCAAAGGACCTCGCCCGCTGGGTGGGGACAATAGAGAAATACCGCAAGGCGATCGCGGACGAGCTGGGGCGCCCACCGGGCCGCCCGGGCCAGCGTGGCGCTGACGAGGGTTGGATGGTCTTCTTCATCGCCGCGGATGAAGCGCAGGCCAGGATCGTGCGCGCCGGAGCGCTGGAGGACACCACGCCGTCCAGCATGGGGCCACCGGCCGCGACGGTGCACCGCCGGCCCGGCGTGCGGGACGTCGTCATCGTGCTTGATGGCAGCGACGAAGCGGGACGGGTGGCCGAGGACCTGTTGATGGAAGTGGCGTCCGCCTCGCTGCACCAGCTGGTGAGCGAAGGGGAGGTGCCCCCGTGGATGGTGGAAGCGATTGCTGCCGGTGCCGCGAAGCGAATCGGGCTGGCGCTCCCTGGCCTGGACGCCTCTCGCGCCGAACTGGTGAAGGCCATCCGCGAAAACCCCGCGAAAGCGCTGCGCGCCTTTGCGCAGGGGACGGACGCTCCCCCGGGTGCCGGAATGCTGGCGAGGGAGCTGCTGGCGCGTGATCGTCCGGACGGCCTGGCGAAGGCCATCCTCCTCATCAAGGATGGAACCGGTTCGACGGACGCCGTGCAGCGAGCAACCGGCATCGCCATCCCACGGCTGGCCGATGGCATGGCTCGCTGGTACCAGACCAACGATTAGTTGACGTGATCCTCGACGCGGCCGTCCACGAGGCGGACGATCCGGTCCGCGCGAGCGGCCACGGCGGCGTCGTGGGTCACCATCGCGACGGTCAGCCCCGCCGCGTGCCTCGCGGCGATGAGCTCCAGGATCGCGGCTCCGTTTGCGGCGTCAAGGTTGCCGGTCGGTTCGTCCGCGAGCAGCACCGACGGGTCGGCCGCCAAGGCGCGGACCAGCGCGACTCGCTGGCGCTCGCCGCCTGAGAGTTCGGCGGGTCGATGCCGCAGGCGATGGCCCACGCCGCAAGACTCCAGCAGGCGAGTGCACCTCGCGCGGACGGCATCGGTGCCACTGAGGCGCGTCGCACCCCATGTTCCCACCGAGCAGGGGAGTGCGGCGTTTTCCAGGACAGTCAGTTCGGGCAGGAGGTGGTAGTGCTGGAAGACGAACCCGACATCGTGGCTTCGGTATCGATCCACGCGCGAAGCGCGCCATGCGGACAGCGATTCGCCCCGGAACCGGACGTCGCCGGCGCCGGCGTCAGGTCGGTCCAGGCCGCCGAGGACATGCAAGAGCGTGCTCTTCCCGGACCCGCTCGAACCGAGGATCGCCACCCACTCACCGGCTCGAAGGGCGATCGACGCCCCGCGCAGGACCGGCACGTCGACGCGCCCGATGCGATACGTCTTGCGGAGATCGATCCCCTCAAGGATCGGGGGAACCGGCGAAGGGGAGGCATCAGCCATAGCGGAGCGCCTCGACCGGGTCCGTGTCGGCGGCCTTGGCGGCGGGGATCGCCGCCCCGACGACGGAAAAGAGGATGCCGCCGAGGGCCGTGAAAAGTGCGGTGGGCCAATCGACGGCGCTGGGGATGTCCACGAAGTAGTAGACGGCGGGGTCCCAGATGAGCGTGCCTTCATGGAGGAGGAGTGCCACGCCGATGATGGCCGTCGTGGCCGCGGTGATGCTCCACAGCAGCGTCCGGAGCAGGACGCCCCGCTTCGCGTAGCGGAGCGCCATGACCGATGCCGTGGCGGCGATGCCCAAGGCCGCCACCCACGACCACGTTGGCGCGTCCTGCCCAATGGCGTCATGGATGTCATTGATGCGCCGCACGACGAGCGCCGCCAGCGCAACGCCCACGGCGCTCCCGATCACGCCGATCGTGAGTCCGTAGGCCAGGAAGGTCGAGAGGATGCCCAGCCTTGACGCGCCGACCGCCCGGAGGATGCCGATGTCGCGAGTCTTCTCGGCCACGATCGCCCAGAAGATGCTGAGTATGAGCCCGGCGCACACGAGATAGATGATGGAGAAGAGGATGCGCATCATCTCCCGCTCCTTCTCGACAGGCGCGATGATGTCACGCAACTGTTGCTCCCACGTGAGCACGCCGATGTTGGAGGGGACGCGGCCCCGAAGGGTCGGGTCGCCGTTGACGCGATCCGTGAACGCGGTGAGCCGGGCTTCGACCAGCGATCGCAGGGCGTCGGGGGAGATGCCCTCCGAGGCTCGCACCAGCACCTTGGTGACTCGCGCAGGGCTGGTCCCGATGACGGGGAAGTTTCCGTCGGGGCCTGGGTCGGCGCTGGTGTCGACGACGGGAGCAGCGTCCAGCTGCAGCAATTCCTGCGCGACCTCGAGGGGGACGAAGACCCGGTTCTTGTCGATCTCGTACACACCAGTCTGCAGTTCGTTCACGATCTCGAAGCGCCGGTCCCGCTGCGCACCCACGCGACCCGATTCGCCGATCGGCACGACCGTGAGAACGGTCTCCATCCCCGGCATGAACCAGTCGTATCGGGGTCGGTAGCTGCCGTCCCGCTGCCTGGCATTGGCGATGCTCACGTGCATGCCAAGGACGATGCCCGGCTGTCCGTCCGCGTCGCGGAGGTTGGCGCCCTGCCCAAGCAGCGAATCGCCCAGGGCCAGGCGCGGGTCGTCCGGCATCATCGACTCCCGCGTGTCATCGTCCCGGCCCTGCCAGTAGAGGTCGTCGCGGAAATTGGTGACCCTCGCGAACGATGGCGGGTCGATGGCCCACACCTGCACCGGCACCACTTCCTTGCGGTTCCCCGCCGGGTAGGGCATGCGCAGCAGGCCAAGGGTGTCGACCAGTGGAGTGGCCGCTTCCACCTCCGGCATCGACTCCAGTTCCTCGATGAACTGGCCGTAGTAGGGCATCCCCCCCAGCGGTGCGCTCACGATCACGTCGCCCAGCAGCGACTTCCCGGAGTTGCGCAGCATGTCCAGGAATCCAGACATGACGCTGACCACGATGACGACCAACGCGACGCACAACGCCACGGCCCCGACCGCAATCAGCGGTATGAGGCGCGACCGCAGGTAGCGCGCGGCGAGCAGGAGCGGGTACATCGGGAGCGCGATCCTACGCGTCGTGCGAACGGAGGATCCGGTCCCACGCGCATGCGTCGGGTCCGGCGTGGCCGGCGGGAAGGATGGCCGCCACGACGACACGCCCCACGGATGAGGGTCCGTCCGCGAAACCAAAGCCGGCCTTGGGCAACACCATCGTCACCGTCATGTCAGCCACGACGCAGCAACGCGCATCCGCGGCATGGCCGGTGTCGGCATCCAATCCGCTGGGGATGTCGACGGCGACCACCAATGCGCCGCCCTCGCGAGCGAGCCTGACGTGTTGGATCATCTTCCCGGGACCATCGTCCAGCGGCTGTGCAGACCGGAATCCCGTCCCGAGGATCGCGTCCACGATCACCCGCGGGACGGGCGCCGCCGTGGACGGCGACACGATCGGTATCCCCGCCGCGCGAGCGCGGTCGGCGTTCACCGCGGCATCTGATCCCGGCCGCGGCGGCTGGAGGCGGATGATGGAAACGATCCACCCGCGCTCGTGCAGGAGGCGCGCCACCGCGTAGCCATCGCCGCCGTTGGTCCCGCTGCCGCAGGCGACATCCACGGTCGGGGCGGTGTCTCCGGCGGTCGGCGCTGGTCGCCATGGTTCGATCGCCTCCGCGATCGCCTCGGCGGCGTGCTCCATCAGCTCGATCCCAGGGACGCGGGCGACGTCGGTGCACCAGCGGTCGTAGGCGCGGGCCTGGGCGCCGGTCAGGGAGGTGGGGCGCATCATCGTGCAGTCTCTCCGTCCGATCGGTGGTGCGCAAGGGGGATCGGTAGCCTCCGACCCGCGTGACCCATGTCCTCGGTGCCATCGCCATCGTGTTCGCGGCCGCCATGGTGGGCTACGCCGCCTGGTGGATCGTGGTGTTGTGGCACGTGCTGCGTTCCAGGCGGGCGGTGCCGAGGCTTCGCGATGCCTTCGCGGTGCGGCCAACGGCGGCCGATGAATCGCCACTCGTGAGCGTCGTGATCCCCGCGCACAACGAGGGCGAGCGGATCGAGCCGGCCGTCCGGGGCGTGCTCTCGCAGGAAGGTGTCAGGCTCCAGCTGGTGGTCGTGCTGGATCGATGCACCGACCGCACCCGGTCCCACGTCGAGGCGGCAGCGGCGGGGGACCCGAGGATGACCATCGTGGTGGTTGACCACTGCCCAGCGGATTGGGCCGGGAAGTGCCATGCCGCGGCGGCGGGGGCCCGCGCCGCGACCGGGACGCTCCTGCTCTTCACCGATGCCGATGTCCGGTTTGAGCCTTCCGCCATTGCGCGCGCGATCGCGCTGGCCTCGTCGCGCAAGGCCGACCTGGCCAGCCTGCTGCCGGCACTGGAGGTCCGCCACGGGTTCGAGCATCGATGGCAGGCCGTCGCCAGCTTCATGCTCATGCGGATTTTCCCCGCCGAGCGTGTCAACCGGGATTGCAACCCGCGCGCCTTCGCAAATGGCCAGTTCCTCCTCTTCACGCGCGAGGCGTATCAATCGATCGGCGGGCACGAGGCCGTGAAGTCGGACCTCCTCGAGGACATCGCCTTTGCGCGCCTGATCAAGCGAGCCGGCCATCGCGTGCAACTCTTCGCAGCCGACCAGTTCGTGCGCACGGCCATGTACGACTCCGCCGAGGAGTTCCGGCGCGGCTGGCAGCGCATCTTCATCGAGAGCGCCGGTCGTCGCCCCAAGTTCCTGGATCGACTCGCGTGGGAGTGCCTGGGCAGCGGTGCCATCGCCCCGGCCGCCGCGGTGGCCGCTGGACTCCTTGCGATCCCAGCGTGGCCGATGCTTGATGCGGGCGGGAAGGCTGCCGCCGCTGTCGCACTTGGCGCGGGGGCCATCGGGGCGGTTGCGCAGTTTGCAGGCGCGACGGCATTCCTTGTCCGCGCTCGGGGGCAGCGGTCCAGTGCCTTCGCCTGGCCCATCGGGGCGATCGCGATCGCCGGCATCCTCCGGTCAGCCGCCTCGAACCTCCGGGCGAGGCGCCCGATCCGTTGGGGCGGTCGCGAGTACGTGCTGGAACCCCGTGATTGACATGCGCATCCTCCTCACCAACGACGACGGCATCGACGCCCCTGGCATCGCCACCCTCCACCACGCGCTGGCCGGCCTCGGCGAGATTGACGTCGTGGCCCCCAAGGACGTGCAGTCGGCGAGCGGCCACGGGATCACGTTCCATCGCCCCCTCATGGCGTACGAGCGCACGCTTCCAGGTTTTTCAGGCGTGTCGATCGATGGACGTCCCGCGGACTGCGTGAAGGTGGCGCTCCGTTCGATCTGGCCGGAGCGCCATGGCGCCGGAAGCCGCCCCGACGTGGTCATCAGCGGGATGAACGCGGGAGCGAACGCTGGCGTCAACGTGATCTACTCGGGCACCGTGGCCGCGGCGGTCGAGGCGGCGTTCCTCGGCGTGCCGGCCATCGCGGTCAGCCTCTACCTGGGGGGGAAGGCCCCATGTTGGGAACGCGCCGGCGAGATAGCGCGCACGGCGGTGGCAGCCGTGCTCCGGCACCCGCTTGATCCCCACCGCGTGGTGAACATCAACATCCCGGTCATCGAGGCACGCGACACGCCGATGCCTCCCATCAAGGTCGTGCGCATGAACACGGCCGCCGGGTGCGATGGCTACGAACGCCGCACCAGCCCCGAGGGCCGGCATTACTACTGGCCAACGGGGAGCGGAATGGCGTTTGCGCACATTGCGGGCGGCAGCGACGTGGAGGCGCTGGACGATCGATGCGTCACCATCACGCCGCTCCGGTACGACCTCACCGACGAGCCCACCCTGGCGTCATGGTCCGAAAGGTTCGCGTGAGCCCGGAAGCGTGGGCGTCGCCCGGCTGGCTGGCTGGCTGGCTATCGAAGCAGCACCCGCACGGTGAACGTCACGGTCTCGCCGTCCCTCAGCGCCTGGAGCGGCTTGCCGGCAGCGCGCCACCGGTACAGGGCATCCAGCACGGGCTCGTCGATGTCTTCCCTGAACCCGCTTGAACGCACCACGCGGCAGCGGACGGGTCGGCCGTTCCGGTCGAACTGAATCTCGCAGAGCGGATTCGCAGGCGTCGTGGTGATTCGCGTGAGCAGGGGGAATGTTGCCTTGCGTGTTCGAACCTCCAGCCCCCTTGCCGCGAGTGGCCGTCCGTTGACCCAGACGCTGCGCGGGACGTCGACGACGCTGGTGGCGTCGGATTCGCGGTCGCTCCGCTCGGCGGGCGTCCCGCCTGCACTCCCGCCCGGCGTGGAGTGCTCGCCCTGAGGCGTTGGCGTTGGTGTTGGTTCAACGGCAGCCGGCGGCTGGGTCGCCTCGGCGGTTTGGGTCGATGCGCCCTCTGGCACCTGGCCCGGCGTGGTCCCTTCCGTCTCGTCGCCCGCAGGACCGACCTCGCTGGATGGTGTCCGCGGGGCGTCCAGCGCGGCTGGCCCTGAGAGGTCTGATTCTGCGGTGGGCGGCGCATCCAGTGGCTCGGTTGGCGGCGCGCCGCCCTCGGTGGCGGCCGGAGTCTCATCACCCTCGGGGGCCTTGTCTGGCTCGACGCTCGGTTCCGCACCTTCCGTTGGCGGTGCCGCGGGCCCGTCGCCCACCGACCCTTGCTCAGTGGCCTGCGCACCAGGGATCTGCTCCGTGAAGGCAGCCTGGTCCACGGTTGACAGCTGCGCGAGGTGTTTCTGGTACTCCGTGTAGCCGATCCACGTCATCGTGGCGGGGTCGCCGTCGTCCAGTCCAGCGGTCAACTCAAGCGGATCCTGGGGAAGCGGCGCAGCCTCCGGATCGTCCGCCGGATCCAGGAGTTCCGACGCAGCCATGCCAGCGGCGGCGGCGGCAGCGTCGCGGGACTGGCCCTGCAGGTACCGGACGGCCAGCGGGACGGCAAGCGTGATGTGGAGCAAGGCACTCACGACGATCGCCAGCAGCAGTTCCGGGCGGCCCAGGCGATTTGGGTCTGGCAGCGCACCGTGCGGCGTGATCGCGAAGGCCGTCGTCGGTTCGATCCGTGCCATGGCTCACCGGCTGCCGGCGCCGCTCGGTGCCGTCTCACCAACGATCGGGGCTGGCGATGGCGCAGCTGGCGCCGCCTTGGCTGGCGGCTTCCCCACCAGGTTGACGTTGATGCCCGCCGACTGGAGTTCGTCCCAGACTTCCAGGAGTCTTGGCGTGCGATCGACGTTTCCGATGCCATCGGCGATCGCCAGGTACAGCACCGTCCGGGGCTCCTCGGCGAGTCGGCCCTTGATCGCCGGGACCAGTTCAGGTGGATCGACCCGCACGCGGTCCAGGAAGAGCGCGCCATCGAGGTCGATGGAGATGGTCGCTGCCGGCACCGGCGTGGCCGCGACGCCCGACTCGAAGGCACGGAGTTCCATCGGGACGAAGTCCACGCGCACCATGAGGAGGAAGGCGTAGATGAAAAACGTCAGCAGGAGGAAGACGATGTCCAGCAGCGGGGCCATCTCGACGCGCGTGTCCCACGTCGAGCGCCGAAGTCGCAGCACGTCAAATCCCCATCTGGAGCGAGGCGAGCGCGAGGCTCACGTCCTCGGCAAAGTCAAAGTGCTTGTCCAGCCCGGTGACCAGGATCACGCCCCAGACGCTGTCATTCACCTTGCACAGCTTCATGCGCCGGCCGGACGTGCCGCAGCGCTTGCGCAGCTTCAGGAGCTGCGAGATGTTGGTCGAGTTGAGGTAGTGAACGTCTCCGAGGTCGAGCACGACATCACGCTCATCCTCCGCGTCGAAGCGGCTGACCAGCTGGACCAAGTCCTCGCTGAGCGACGGTTCGTCGCTCAGGTGGGCGATCACGATGTCTTCGGACCAGTTTTCGAGCGACATGGGAGTTCCTCGGCGCGACCGGGTTCACGATACAGGATCGATCGGTGCAGGCGGGTCGGTCGCCGTCGATGGCTCCGCGTCCCCAGCCTCGCCTTCCGGGGCCAGGGCGGCGGCGACCAGCCGGTCAGCCTCGCGCATGCGGGCCACGCGGACGCCCTGCGTGGCCCGTCCGATCCGGCTGACCTCGCAGGCGCGGATGCGGATCGCCATCCCCTCCAACGTCATGAAGAGGATGTTCATCTCGTCGGTCACTCGGCGCACGGCGACCACGCGGCCATTCCGGTCGCTGGCCTGGATGTCGCGACGGCCCTTGCCGCCTCGCCCCTGCGCGCGCGTGGTCCCGTCCTCCGCATGGACCAGGTACTCGGAGAGCGCCGTGCGCTTCCCGTAGCCGTTCTCGGTGACGGTGAGCAAGTCGGCGGCGTCGCTGCACACGACGGCCCCGACGACCTCGTCGCCCTCGCCGAGGTCGATCCCCGTGACGCCGGCCGTGTCGCGTCCCATGACGCGGACATCGCCCTCGTCGAACCGGATGCTCATGCCGCCCGCCGTGGCGAGGAGCACGTGGTCCTCGCCGCTCGTCTGGAGGACCTCGATCAGCCGGTCGCCGTCGTTCAGCTTGACCGCGATGATCCCGGATCGATTGACGTTCCGGTATTCCTTGAGTGCGGACCGCTTCACCCGGCCGGAGGCCGCCACGAAGAAGAGGAAGTTCTCGCCTCGCTCAAACTCCTTGACGGGCAGGAAGGAGCACAATCGCTCGCCATCGCGAAGTTCGAGGATGTTGGCGAAGGAGCGGCCCTTGCTGGTGCGGGAGAGCTCCGGCAGCCGGAAGACCTTGGTGACGAACACGCGCCCCGTGTCCGTGAAGCACAGCAAGTCATCGTGCGAACTGCAGACGTGCAGGTGCTCGATGAAGTCGCCGTCGTTGGAGTCGCTGCCGCGGATGCCGACGCCGCCGCGGCCTTGCGCGCGGTACGTCTGGAGCGGCAGGCGCTTGACCAGCCCATGGTGGCTGATGGAAACGGCGACCTCGTGTTCCTTGACCAGCTCCGCAATGTCAAACTCCTCGGCCTCCGAGGCCTCCAGCGTGGTGCGGCGCGGGGACGGGAACTTGGCCTTGAGGTCCAGGACTTCCTCGCGAACGATCGCCAGGATCCGTCCAGCGTCCGCGAGGATCGACTCATACTCGTCGATCTTCCCCAGGAGCTCCGTGAATTCCTTCGCGAGCTTGTCGATCTCCAGGCCGGTCAGCTGGATCAGGCGCAGTGCGCCGATGGCCTCGGCTTGCACGCGCGTGAGTCGGGCCCCGCCACCTCGCTGCGACGCCTCGATGACGCGCTGGGGAACCTTGTGGGCCAGCGGGTGGGTGGGTGCAATCCGGAAGGCGCGGTCCATGAGCCCCTGGATCGCTTCCTCGCGAGTGGAGCTGCCGCGAATGACGCGGATCACCTCGTCGATGTCGCACACCGCGTAGATCAACCCCTCCAACTTGTGGGCCGCCTGCCGCGCATGCCGGAGGAGGAACTCCGTGCGACGACGGACCACGTCCCGGCGGTGGTCGATGTAGCACTGGACCAGGTCCTTGAACGGCAACGTCCTCGGCTGGCCATTGACCAGCGCGATGTTGATGATGCTGAAGGTGCTCTGGAGCGGCGTGTATTCGTACAGCTGCCGCTCAACGACTTCGGGGTCCGCGCCCTTCTTGAGCACGACGAGGATGCGGGTCTGCGCGTCGCGGCCCGAGTGGTTGCGGACATCGGCGATCTCCGCGATGCGCGCCTGCCCCTTGTCATCCTTGCGGGTGGCGTCGACGATCTTCTCGATCAGGTTCGACTGCACGACCTGGTAGGGGATCTGCTCGATGACGATGGCGTCGCGGTCGCCCACCTTCTCGTGGCGGACCTTGCCGCGGACCTGGATGCGGCCGCGCCCGCTGGCGTAGGCCTCGACGATGCCACGGCGGCCCATGATCGCGCCGCCGGTGGGGAAATCTGGGCCAGGCACGATCTCGAGCAGTTCATCCAGCCCGATGTCCGGGCGGTCGATGGTGGCCACGATGGCGTCGCAGATCTCGCCGATGTTGTGCGGCGGCATGCTGCTGGACATGCCCACGGCGATG
>SXOD01000053.1 GCA_005776885.1 Planctomycetia bacterium | reverse complement strand
GGTGGCGGCTACGGCGGCGGCGGCGGCGGTGGTTACGGCGGTGGCCGTGGCGATCGCGGCGGACGCAGCGGCGGCGGCGGCGGCGGTCGCGACAAGGGCGACTGGCGTCACGGCAGCGGCGGCGGCGGCGGTGGTGGCGGTGGCGGTGGCGACGACTGGAGCTGAGTCTCCAGCCTGAGCCGCGACACCTCATCGCAGCCAAGCAACTTTGTTCATTCGCGGGCATCGGCACACGCCGGTGCCCGCTTTCTATTGCGCGCGCCCGCTTTCTATTGCGCGCGCCCGCTTTCTATTGCGCGCGCCCGCTTTCTTTTGCGCACGCCCGCTTTCTATTGCGCGCGCCCGCTTTCTATTGCGCGCGCCCGCTTTCTTTTGCGCACGCCCGCGTGCCTTCGACACCAATCCAACCCCGGGGACGATGTGTAGAGTGATCGCATGGCAACCATCAAGGAGACTCCCCTCTCGACACTCAGTGGCTGGCTCATGATGCCGGTGTGGCTGGGCAGCCTGGCCGGCGGCCTTTGGCTGGTGATCGGAGCAGCCCTTCATGGTGGGCCGGCTGGTCGTGTGATTGCGGGTGTCGCCTGTTTCCTGCTCTTCCTGATCCTTCCGCTGGGCTTCTTCGTCGTGTCACCCAACGACAGCCGCGCCATCCTCTTCTTCGGCGTCTACCGCGGAACCGTGAGGACCATCGGTTTCCACTACGTCAACCCGTTCAGCACCAAGCGGCGTGTGTCGCTGCGCGTGCGGACCTTTGAGACCGGCTCGTCCAAGTCCGCGGATGTCAAGGATCCCGGCACCGGCCGCGTGATCCAGAAGGGACAGCACACCAAGGGGACTCCGATCAAGGTGAACGATCTGGATGGCAACCCAATCGAGATCGCGGCAGTCGTGGTCTGGAAGGTGACCGACACGGCGCAAGCCCTCTTTTCCGTCGACGACTACGAGTCCTTCGTGGAAGTGCAGTCCGAGAGCGCACTGCGCAACCTGGCCAGTCGATACCACTACGACTCACCTGAGGAACAGGGTGCGCCCAGCCTTCGCGGCAACACGGACCACATCGGGGAGCAGCTGCAGGTCGAGCTTCACCAACGACTGGCCGCCGCCGGGGTCGAGGTCCTGGAGGCCCGAATCTCCAGCCTGGCCTACGCACCGGAGATCGCCGCCGCGATGCTCCGAAGGCAGCAGGCATCGGCCGTGATCGCGGCCCGCCAGAAGATCGTCGAGGGTGCCGTGGGGATGGTCGACATGGCCTTGCAGGGGCTGAAGGACCGCGGCGTCGCGGACCTGGACCCCGCGCAGCGCGCCGCGATCATCGGCAACCTGCTCGTCGTGCTCTGCAGTGACCAGAGCGCGCAACCAGTGGTGCAGACGGGCAGCTGAGCGGGAACATCGGGGTGCCAGCCAGGGCTGCTCCCGACAATCCCGCCACTCACACCGGCAGGCCATCCCAGCGGACGAACGCTTCCATCGCGGCGTATTCAGCCAGCCCGAGGGCGTCGTACTGGTGCGCGGTGTCTCGGTTGCGCTCCTCGGCCCTCTGCCAGAACTCGCGGACATCGCTGCCTGGGTAGGGCGCGCGATCCTTCTGGGACTGGTGCTTGAAAATGGCGCCGCGCTTGCGTTCCACCTCGTCGGGCGCCAGCGGCACGGCCATGTCGATCTGCTCGACGGGCCACTCTTGCCAGGCGCCGCGGTAAAGGAAGAGTTCGCAGTCGCCGAACCAGGCCTCGGCCCGCACCTCCGCAATCGCCCGCTGGATGCCTTCAAGGCACACGCGGTGCGTGCCGTGCGGGTCGCTGAGGTCGCCCGCGGCGTAGATCTGGTGGGGCTTGAGTTCGCGCAGCAGCGCGACGACGAGCTCCACATCCTTCGCGCCGATGGGGTTCTTGCGAACGCGACCCGTCTCGTAGAACGGCATGTCCAGGAAGTGGAGGCGCGAGTCCTGGAGCCCGCACGCCAGTGCCGCCGCCCGGGCCTCGCCTCGGCGGATGATGCCCTTGAGTCGCTGGACGTCGTCCGGGTCCACTTCGCCGGGCTTCTTCGCACGGAGTCGATCCGCGAGCGTGAGTTCCAGCCGCTCCGTATCGGCGCCGTCAAACCCAAACGACGTATTGAACTCCGACGCGAAGTCCAGGAATCGCAGCGCATCATGGTCAAACACCGCGATGTTGCCCGACACCTGGTAGGCAACATGCACGTCGTGCCCCTGGTCCACCAGTCGGATGAGCGTGCCGCCCATCGAGATGACGTCGTCGTCGGGGTGCGGGCTGAAGATGGCGACGCGCTTGGGAAAGATGCGGTCACGGGGGCGGTCGATGTCGCCCGCTTGCTTGCGACTGCTGGGCTTCCCGCCGGGCCAACCCGTCACGGTCCGCTGGAGTGCCCTGAACACGCCCAGGTTGATCTCGTACGGGGACCCCGCGCGAGCGACCAGCTCCTGCAAGTGGTGCGAGTTGTAGTCCTCGGCCGTGAGCTTGAGGATGGCCTTGCCGGTCTGCCGGGAGAGCCACACGACCGCCCGGCGGGTCGTTGCGTCGTCCCACGCGGATGGGTCCAGCACACCCTGCGTCCAGGGGCAGGTTTCACGACGGAGGGCGCTGGCCGCGGCTCGGTCCAGCACCACCATGGCACCGTGATGTCCCTGCAAGAACGTCGCAGGGACGTGCGGGTCCGGCTCGCCCTCCACGAATCGCTGGACGATGGGCGCCTTGGCTTCCCCCATCGCCAGCAGCACGATTCGCCGACTCTGGAGAATGGTCCCTACGCCCATCGTGATCGCTCGCGCCGGCACGAACCCTTCGCCGAAGAAGTCGCTGGCGGCATCGCGCCTCGTCAACCCATCCAGCGTGATGAGCCGCGTGCGGCTGGTCGAGCCCGACCCTGGCTCGTTGAACCCGATGTGGCCGGTGCGGCCGATCCCCAGCAGCTGCAGGTCGATCCCCCCCGCCTCGCGAATGGACGCTTCGTATCGCTCACACCAATCCGCGACCTCCGCCTGCGTGATCGTGCCATCGGGGATGTGCACGTTGGCCATGTCGATGTCGACCAGGTCAAAGAGGTGCTCACGCATGAACCGGACGTACGACTGGAGCCGAGTGGGCTCCATCGGGAAGTACTCGTCCAGGTTGAAGGTCGTGACGTTGGCAAAGGACAGCCCATCCTCGCGGTGCAATCGGACCAGCTCCGCATACACGCCAATGGGAGTGGCCCCGGTGGCCAGCCCCAGCACGCACTGCTTCCCAGAGGCCGCGCGAGCGCGAATGAGTCCCGCGATCTCGCCGGCCACGGCCTTGGAGGCGTCGTGGGCGTGCTGGATCACGCAGACGGGAATGCGTTCGCCGTCTCGAATCGCTGCAGCGACGTACGTCGACGGCGTGGTGGGTGCGCAGCGCTGGGCAGTCGTCGACATGAAAGCAGATAGTATTCGCAACGATCGCAACTTCCAACGAGACACTCATGCAGACATTCGGATACATCCGCGCGGCGATTCATTTCCTTGTCCCGTCCCTTCGCAGCGGCCTTCCCGCCTTGGCGGTGACCGCCGTTGCGTTGGCATCGATCCTCGGTGGCCTGTCGGGCTGCATGGATGAATCGGCTGGGATTCCAGCGAAGGCGGTCGACTCCTCCACCGCAGGAGTGTTGCGAGTTTCCCTTGAGGGGGTCAGCCTCGAGGCGATCACCGAGTCGCTGGACATGATGGCCAAGGTTGCCGGGGATTCGAAGTCCCCGCAGACCGTCCAGCTCGCCGGCGCGATCGGGCTCCAGAAGATGAACCTCGATCCGGCCACGAACCAGTCCGTGGCGGCGTTTGAGAGCGCGCGGTCTTCCCTCACCGCTGCTGGGGCCACCGAGGTCTACCTGCTCATGGGAGAGGGGGCCGAGCCTCCCGTCCGCCTGCTGCTCCGAGGGGAGTCGGGGAAGTCCAGCGACCTCGGCGCCGCCGCCGCGGACATCGTCAAGGCCGCCAATGAGTCGGCTGCCTCGTCGGGAGGTCGCCAACTGAATGGCTCGGCGACGGCCACCGAGATCGCACGCGGCTGGTACTTCGTCAACATCGATGCGGCCATGCCCTTGGAAGGCAGCGCGTCGCGCGCCGCCGAGCTGGACGCAGGGTTGGCCGGCCTGGGGAACGCCGCTGTCGCGTTCAGCGCACGGATGCCAGCGGATTTCCACGAGCGGGTCGCCCGCGCCATGGATGACCCCCAGGGGCTCGGTCCGGCGGCGATGTTTGCCGCGCAGTTTGAGGACACGGTGTCTCGGTTGACGTCGGTCGCCGCCGGGATGACCTTTGGTTCGTCGCCCCTCCTCCAACTGCAAGGTGATTTCGCGGATGAGGGTGCCGCGAGTGGGTTTGCCCAACAGTGGAACGAACTCGTCGGCATGGTGACCGGCATGATGGCGATGGGGGCACAGCCGGACCAGGCCGAACAGGTGGCCGCGCAGGCCGCGGCGATGCAGACCGCGCTCGCGATGGCCGCTCAGGGCAAGGTCGTGAAGCTTGAGATCGACCGCGCCAAGCTGGAGACGCTGCTCAAGTAGCGGCGCCTGCCAGGTGCCTGAAGTGGTCACGCGCCGGAGCTGGGCATCGCCAGGCGACGCCACGAGTCGAACTGTGCGTGGACTTCGTCCATCGTGTCGCCGCCGTGCTTCTCCAGGAAGGCGCGCGCGATCTCGAACGCGACCACATTCTCCATGACCACGCTGGCTGCCGCGACCGCCGAGATGTCAGATCTCTCGTAGTCGCTCCGCGCATCCCCGCCGGTCTGCAGGTCCACGCTCGGGAGGCCTCGCAGCAGGGTGGAGATGGGTTTCATGCCGCCCTTCACCACGACCGGCATGCCGTTGGTCATCCCGCCCTCGATGCCGCCGGCGTTGTTGGTGGCACGCTCAAAGCCCAGGTGGGACTCGTGCGAGCGCGTGCGATCCAGGTGGATGGGATCGTGGACTTGGCTTCCAAAGCGCTCGGTCACGGCCCGACCCAACCCGATCTCCACGCTCTTGAAGGCCTGGATCCCCATCACCGCGCCAGCGATTCGGGCATCCAACCTTTCGTCGGAGGCCACGCAGGTGCCCAGCCCGGGAGGGACGCCAAAGACGTGCACTTCGCAGAGGCCGCCCACCGTGTCCTTCTCGACCTTGGCGTAGTGGATGTGCTGGATGATCTCGGCACTGATGGCGGCGTCGGGACACGCGACCTCGCTGGCGTCGCGAGCCGCGCGCAGGGCCTGCCAGCCGTCTCGGGTGACCTGGACCGTGCTCCAGGCATCGATCGCCCCACGCACGAAGCCGAAAGCCTCGATCTCGAACTCGCGCAGGAGGCATCGCACCAGTGCGCAACCCGCCACGCGGGCGGCCGTCTCGCGCGCACTCGCCCGCTCCAGCGTGTTGCGGCAATCGTCGGTCAACCACTTCATGCACCCAGCCAGGTCCGCGTGCCCAGGTCGAGGCCGGTGAATCGGCGGCGTGCGCACGGCATCGTCCAGCCGCGAATCCTTGTTGGCGATCGAGAGCACGATCGGTGCGCCCGTGGTGAGCCCACGGCGCACCCCGGCCGTCACCTGCACGTGGTCTGACTCGATGCGCTGCCGGGCTCCGCGACCGTAGCCCTGCTGCCGCCGCGCCAGCTCCGCATCGATGAAGTCTGTGTCGACAGTGACGCCGGCCGGCATCCCCTCGATGAGCGTGGTCAGGCACGGTCCGTGCGATTCGCCGGCCGTCCGCATGCGGAGCGTGCTCATGCGTGGGATCATAAGGACATGGCTGAACCTGCCCGACGACCGCTTGCCCTCGTTACTGGCGCCAGTTCAGGCATCGGACTCACGTTCTGCGAAGTCTTGGCCGAGCATGGCCACGATCTCGTGCTCGTGGCCAGGCGTGGCGATCGCTTGCGGCTCCTGGCGGATCGACTGGCCCGCGAGCGCGGCATCACGGCGCATGTCTGCAGCGTCGACCTCTCCGTGCCCGGTGCGGCGGAGGGCGTGCTTGCGTTCACGCAGGATCGATCCCTTGAAGTGGATGTCTTGGTGAACAATGCGGGGTATGGCCTGCCCGGGTCGTTCCTCGATTCACCGTGGGACACGCACCGCGCCTGGCTGGAGGTGATGGCCGTGCAGTGGCTGCACCTCACGCACCTCTACCTGCCGGCGATGCTGGATCGGCGAGCCGGCCGCATCATCAACGTCGCCTCGCTGGCGGCCTTTTGCCCCGAACCTCCGGGGAGCCTCTATCCCGCCGTGAAGGCGTTCATGGTGGGTTCCACCCGAGCGCTCTCGCGCGACTTGCGAGGGACCGGGGTGACCGCCACCGCCGTCTGCCCGGGATTCACCGACAGCGAATTCCACGACGTGCTGGGAAGCACGGAAACCGTGAGGAAGATCCCTCGCATCATGTGGATGCGCGCGCGTCCCGTGGTCGAAGAAGGGTGGCGGGCGGCGAGGCTTGGCCGGCCCGTTGTCATCGCGGGGTTCTGCAACAAGTGCGTCGCCGCGCTGTGCTGGCTGCTCCCTGGCTGGCTGCTTGACGCCCTCGCGCCGAAGGCCGTGCTGGAACGGACCAGGATTCCTGCGAAGCGGGAGCGGGGTGGAACGGCGCCGTCGCCGACGAAGCGGGCATGAAACAACGCGCGCGGTCCCGTCTGACCGCGCGTGTCGCTCCACAACCTGTTCCGTGTTGGTGTCGTTCAGCGACTGCTGTTGCGAAGCCCCGACATTGCCGAGGCCCCCTTGCTGATGCGGGACGACGACTGTGCCGTCCGCGACGACTTCGCCTGGCGCTCCGATTCCTGGTCAGCCGCAGCCGCCGACTTGGCGGCGCGAGCCTTGGATGAGACCGCCTTCGAGGAAAGTCCGGCACCCGATCGCAGACCGCCGGCATCGACCCTAGGCGCAATGGCCAGTGTGAAGAGCGTTCCGATGATGACCGCCAGAATCAACGGGCGGGCTTGGACACGCGTGTAGTGGGTCGTGGCGGTCGTGGCGATCGGGTGCATGGTTCGTTGTGCCTCTCGTTCCCGCCAGCCCTGTGCTGGGTGTCGGAGGGGCCGACTGGGAACGAATGAAGGGTCGATTCCCTGAGGAGCGAGGCAAGCGATTGCCCAAAAAACTTTTGGGGTGCACCGTCCGGGTCAGTCCTGCCGGGGAGTGGCCCAGTCCAGCAGCCACCGCTGCGACTGGAGTCGACCCTGTCGCTCGAGCATCGCCAGCCCCCCCACCACCCGAACACCGGCCGCGAGCGCAAGTTCCATTGCCGGAGTCACTTGTGGCTCGTACACGGTCTCCAGGAGTGCGGCTCCCGAGGGCCAGCCGTCGGCAAGCGGTGCGGGAATCCCCACGGGATCCGGGCCGCCCGCCATCCCAACGCTCGTGGCCTGCACCACCAGGTCGAACGGCGCTGATCGGGCGGACCAACGTGGCCCGCCTTCCACCACGCGCCCAGCCCCCAGCTCCTGCGCCATCCCCGCCCACCCCGGACTCCGATTCCACGCCGTCACCTGCGCACCGCCTGCCGACAACGCGGCGATCGCGGCACGGCCGACCCCGCCGCAGCCCAACACCAGCGCCCGCGTGCCAGCGAGGTCCACACCCATGAGTTCCGAGGCGATCGCACGAATGGCCAGCGCGTCGGTGTTGATCGCCTCCAGCGAACCGTCGCCACGCACCACCAGCGTGTTCGCGGCATCCATCGAACGAGCCGGGGCATCGACCTGACCGCCCCGTTCGCACACGAACCGGACGAGGTGTGACTTGTGCGGCATCGTCACGCTCGCGCCGCGGAAGTTCAGGTGTGGGTCATCCACCAGCGCGCCGACGGTTGCCTTGAAGTGCTCCCACTCGGGAGGCACCGGGAGTCGCGCGTACACGGCGTCCACGCCAGACTCCGCAAACCAGGCCTGGTGAAGCGCGGGGCTGCGCGAATGGGAGACGGGCCAGCCGATGATGCCGTAGAGACGGGTCGATGTCGATTGCTCGCGCAGCCGCCATCCCTCGACCAGCTCCGAAGCCGTCGGTTGCCCGGGCGCGGTCGAGTCCCCCGTCACGGGACGCGCGTAGGTCCAGAGGTCGCCGGCACGAGCCGCCAAGCCGCGCGAGAGTTCGCCAGCCTCGCCCATGCAGATCGCCACCATCGGCTTGGGCCGATGCGCGAGCAGCTCAAACGCCTCCAGGTTGTCACGCACGCTTCGGGCCATCCAGGCCACCTTGATGACGGAGCCGCACGGTTCGGACGCGGCGGCCGCGACTCGCCGGGCCAGGTCAGCGGGCCGTCCCGCAAAATCGTGCACGCTCAGGATGATTCGAGTGGCCTCGGGCAGGCCTCGCAAGGCCGCGCGGAGGAGGGCGTCTCTCTCCACGGAGGCCAGCTCAACATCGAGGTACATCGGCTTGGCTCGGCGGCAGATCGCCAGAAGCAACTCGCGGCGCTCGTCGTCCGAGCCAAAGTAGGCGCCCTGCTCCCGGGCGTCTCGCACGGTGATGATCGACGGCATCGGGCTCTCCCGAACGAGCCGCTCGGCCACTTCGACCGTGGACGGATCTTCCGCCATCGGGTCCAGGCGCCACTCCACCATGTCGGCACCGGCGCCCCGTTCGCGGACGGCATCGACAAGCGCCGAATCGACACATTCCGGCCCCGTCACGCGAATCGACACGACAATCCTTGCCATGGGGGCGAAGGTTACGGCTCCCGTGGCTCACCGATACGATGGCGCGAATGGCCCGTCGCAACGCAGACCCCGACCCGATCGTGCCACCCGTCGACGTGCCGCAGCTCGCCTTCCAGTTCATGCGGTCCAACCTCTCCGGTCACATTGCCTTCGATGGCGATCGCCGGACAATCAAGGTGGCCCCGCTTCCCGATGGCCGGCTCGTGGCCCCGGTCATGGTGGCCATGCTTCGGTCGACCGACGTGGTGGTGGAACTGCCTGACGACGGCGACGACAGCCTGCAACTCACCGTGACACTTGAGGGGCTGGACCCGAATGGCACGGATGGCTTTGCCTGCGACCGCTGGCGCATCTATCACGGTGACCCACCCGACGTGCGCTGGGCCCTGCTGTCCATCGACGCAGGTCGATACCGCGGCTGGTTCATCGATGGTCCGGCCCTCATGCGCGAGAACCCACTCGCCGCGTGTGAACCGGCCATCTGCCGAGACGCCAACCTGGAGTTGGCCACGCTGAAACGCGCGATCCACAAGGTGGTCGGGAGCGATCCCCCGAGTGCCCTTCTCGTCGGGGCGGATCCCTGGGGATTCGACGTCAGGCGCCACGTGGACGTCGTCCGCCTGCGCATGAAGGATGGCGTCACCATCTCGGATGAGCGTTCGGCGATGGCCGCGCTGCAAGACCTGGCCGACTGACGTTTCAGGTTTGGCGCCCCGCCACCTAGAATCATGCCTTGATGCACTCCCTGAGGAACCACTTGTGAGCGAAATGAAGTCCAAGGGCATGGCCGGCTGCCTGAACCATGCGATGATCGACAATGTGCAGGCGAAGGCCGCACAGGCCGTGGCGGACCACTTCGGTGAGCCCGGATTTGACGACATCACCAAGGCCTACATCGACCAGCGATACGAGGGGTACTCGGAAGAGAACCAAGAGACCTGGCGCACGCTCTTCGACCGCCAGATGGGGTACCTGGACGAGCACGCCAGCGAGACGTACCTGGCCGGCGCGCGGGCGATTCGGCTGGTTCGCGAGCACATCCCGTACCTGGACGGCACGAAGTCCATCAATCATTTCCTCAGGCAGCTCACGGGCTGGCAGAGCAAGGCCGTGCCCGGGTACCTGCCCGCCAAGTCGTTCTTCGCCTGCTTGGCTCGTCGCGAGTTCCCCACGACGGTGGTCATCCGCGCCAAGGAGGACATCGACTACCTGCCGGAACCCGACATCTTCCACGACATCTTCGGCCACGTGCCGCTCCACGCCGACCCCACCTTCGCGGACTTCCTCCAGACGTACGGGAAGGCGGCCCTCCTCACCGACGATCCGTTCCACACGGAGCGACTGGCCCGGCTGTTCTGGTTCACGGTCGAGTTTGGCCTGATCCGCGAGGGCGGCCGCGTGAAGCTCTATGGATCGGGGTTGATCTCCAGCCCCGGCGAGAGTCGACACGCCCTCGCCAGCCCGGACGTGGACCGCCGGCCATTCGAGATGGAGCGCGTGTGCGACACGGCGTTCGAGATCGACCACTTCCAGCCAATCCTCTACGTGCTGGATTCGTTCGAGCAGCTGAAGGATGCGATGAACTCGTACGCCCAGCGGCTGCTCAGCTCGCGAGCAGGTACAGGCTCCATGCAACCGGCAGCAAGCTGATCACGATGCCCGCTTGCATGGTCAGGCGCGCCGTGGCCCACCGCCGGTCGGCGATCTCCTGGACGACCACCACGTAGAAGGTGACCAGGGCGTACTTGAAGACGGTCAGCCCCCACATGTCCCAGTGCTCGTGGATGAGGTTGGCGACCGGGTTCACTTCGTGGCCGCCCCTCGAGATCACCGCCCCCGTGAGGAGGATGTCGAGTGCCGACACGAAGAGCAGTGC
Organism: Planctomycetia bacterium; assembly: GCA_005776885.1. Lineage (GTDB taxonomy): Bacteria > Planctomycetota > Phycisphaerae > Phycisphaerales > SM1A02 > SXOD01. The sequence continues at coordinate 831 of SXOD01000053.1, read as the reverse complement.
GCCGATGAGCGGCACGAACTGAAGATCATTGAGTTCCCACCGAATGACCGACCGGTGCCAGGCCGTGGATGAAGCCATACCGAGGCCTCCTTTCGTGCGCCTCGGCGAAAAGGTCGATTCCGGGCGGGTCCCCCGCAAGCGCACCGGGCGGAAATCTTTCTGGCCAGCCAACGTCCGCCCCCGGTTATCGGTGGAAATGTGCCCCTGGAGGGCACATTCCCACCGATAACCGGGGAGGGACCTAGATCACCGAGTCATGGGTCGGCACGTTGTGCGCGGGGGCGGTGTTGAGCTGCACAAGCGCCTCACGCTGCACGCGGCGGGCCTCGCCGGCGTCCACATAGTCGCTGTGGCAGGCCGCCTTGTCCCCCTTGTCCGCCTTGTCCAGCTTGCCCTCGCCGCCCGCCTTGCTGGCCAGCTTGTGGATCTCGGCCGGGCTCAGCACGCCCCGCTTTTGGAGGATCTCTTGCTGTTCCGCCGTGAGTGCAGCGCTGCGCGCGGGCTTGCCTCGCTGGTGCTCGGGCGACTTGCCGCTCCCGAACTCCTGGATCTCCTTCGAGATGCGGACGCTGCACCAGTCGTGGCCGCACATCGCGCAGAAGTCGGTGTCCACGTCGAGGTCCTCGTCGTGATACGCGCGTGCCGTGTCGGGGTCGAATGACAGTTCAAAGTGTCGCTCCCAGTTGAGGGCGGCTCGAGCCTTGGTGAGCTCGTCGTCGCGGTCGCGGGTGCCCGGGATCCCGAGCGCGACGTCGGCCGCGTGGGCGGCGATCTTGTAGGCGATGCAACCCTGCTTGACGTCGTCGCGCTTGGGGAGGCCGAGGTGCTCCT
>SXOD01000052.1 GCA_005776885.1 Planctomycetia bacterium | reverse complement strand
TGACGCAGCAGGCCGTGGCACTCGGCATCCTGCCCCGGATCCGGATCACCCACACCAGCGAGCACGGGGGCCAGGTCTTCGTGCCCGCCGCCAACCTCCTCTGCGGCCTCGGCTGCGTGATCCTTGTCTTCCTGTTCCGCACGTCGGAAAACCTGGCCGACGCCTACGGCCTGGCTGTCGCCGCGGACATGACGATCGTGACGATCCTCTTCAGCCTCTACAAGAAACACACGACCTGGAAGGGTTGGCAAGTGGGCACGTTTCTTGGCATCTTCCTCACGATCGACCTCTGCTTCCTCGGGGCCGGCGTCCTCAAGATCCCGACCGGTGGATGGATCACGATCCTGATGGCCCTCAGCCTCTTCACGCTGATGCGAGTCTGGACCGCCGGGAGGCAGATCCTTTCGGCGAGATTCGCGAAGCAGACGCTGGGGATGGACCAGCTCCTCAACAGCCTCGAGGCGCACCCCGTGCACCGTGTTGCCGGCACGGCCATCTTCCTCACTCCCAACACCGCCGGTGTCCCCCCCACGCTGATGCACCACCTCAAGCACCTGAAGGTGCTGCACGAGCAGGTGGCCATCATGAACATCATCACGAGCGAGGTCCCGCGCGTTCCGGACGAGGAACGCCTGATGGTGGAGGAGCTCCGGGATGGGTTCTGGAAGATCGTGGCCTATCGGGGATTCCTGGAGCAGCTGGATGTCCCGCAACTGGTTCGACTGGCCGCCGACCAGGGCTTCAGCACCAGCGAAGGCACCACGACGTACTTCCTCGGCCGCACCATCGTCACGTCGCGCGGGAACAGCCAGCTCTCCAAGCCCTCCAAGCGCCTCTTCTGCTGGCTCGCGGGAATCTCCAGCGCCAACCCGCTGTACTTCGCCATCCCGCCTGGCCGGATGGTTGAGTTGGGCATTCAGATCGACCTCTGACCATGGATCCGGTCCCTGTCATCTCCCAAACGGCGCTGTGGGTCGGCTTCCTGGCCCTGACGGCGGTGCTGCTTGGTGCGGACATGTTGACCAGCCGTCGGCTCCAGCATGCGTCGCTCCGACTGGCAGCCCTTCACGTGGTCGGTTGGGTGGCGGTGGCCGCGTGCGCATGCGTCGCGGTGTGGTACCTCCTGGGTTCAGCGGCAGCCGGCGAGTTCGCCACCGCGTACCTCCTTGAACTCTCCCTCTCCGTGGACAATGTCTTCGTCTTCGCGGTGGCCTTCACCGCGTTTGCGGTGGACGAACGTTGCCAGCGCCGCGCACTCCTCTGGGGGGTCCTCGGTGCATTCGTCATGCGGGCGGCGTGCATCCTGGGGGGCGTCGCCATCCTCGAGCGGTATGAATGGATGATGTATGTATTCGGGGCGATCCTTGCGGCGACGGCCGTTCGAATGCTGGTGTCCCCGGAGCGCGAGCCCGAGATCGCGACGCATTGGACCGTTCGCCTCTGCCGCCGAGTCCTCCCCATGTCTGATCGATACGACGGGGACCGATTCTTCACCAAGACACAGCTCGGCTGGCGCGCGACGCCGCTCCTGCTCGTGGTCTGCGTCATCGAACTGACCGACCTCCTCTTCGCCGTGGACTCGATTCCCGCCGTGCTCGGGATCACGCGCGACCCGTTCATTGCCTTCAGCTCGAATGTGATGGCCGTGCTGGGGCTGCGCGCGCTGTACTTCTTGGTCGCCGGGTTCCTCCGCTCGGTCGAGAGCCTGAAGTACGGACTGGCGCTCGTGCTCTTGCTTATCGGCGCCAAGTTCGTCGCCGAGCCCTTGGGGTTCCACGTCCCCGCAACGTGGACGCTGAGCGGGATCGCTGCGATTCTCGTTGTCAATGTGTTGATTGCACTCTTCCTCCGGCGGTGCCACGCCGGTGGCGCAAGTGGAGCGAGGGCCGCAGGTGCCTCGTCGGACGCCAAGCCTCCGGAGAACCGTCGCCCGCACGGTTGAGTGGATGGGGCGCGGGGCCTACACTGGCCGCGTGCCTCGCCGCCCCGCCGCCTCGAATCTGCGCCGCACGGTCCTGGTCGCCATCGCGGCGTGCTTGACCGGCTGTGGCGACTCCGGGCCGAGCTCGGAGGTGGCGGATTCCACGGCGGCCAACTCGACAGCCACTTCCACCCTCGACGCCCCCGCTCCGCCGCCCGCGCCGGCCGCCTCCGCCCTGCTCGCCACCCTGAAGGCCGGTGAAGACCCCGGGATGCCGATGCAGCGCGCAATCGAGCTCCTTCGGCCACTCGCGATGCGCGGCGACGAGCAGGCTGCCCTCATCGTGGCCACGATTGCCTTGGAAGGGAGCGGCATCCCTGTTGACGCGTCACTCGGGCGTGCGGTGCTGCAGGCTGCCGCCGAGAAGGGTTCGGGCGAGGCGGCCTATCGACTCGCCGTAGCCCTCTCCGACGGAACGCACGACGGCCTGATTGGCGAGCCGTCGCTGGTGTGGCTGGAGCAAGCGGCCTCGCGCGGCCACCCCTCGGCACTCCGGCGCCTGGCCATCCATCGACTTTCCACCCCGGGCGGAGGCAAGGAAGCCGAAGCGACATCGCTCATGGTCAAGGCCGCCGAGGCAGGCGACCCCGTCGCCCAGTTCCAGGTCGCGGCACGCCAGCTGCGCGGCGACGGGCTCCCCACCGACATTCCACGGGCGCTGGACTTCCTGCGGCGCTCGGCCGGGGCCGACGTGATGGAAGCGCAGCTGCTCTTGGCGGTCACGCTCGATGAGGGCGTCTTCACGGACCGCGATGCCTCGGGCGCGTTCGGCTGGTACCTGCTGGCCTCTGTGGCCGGCAATGGACGGGCACAGCTGCGGCTGGCCCGGATGTACATGGATGGGGATGGCGCTGCACCAGACGCCACGCAAGCGGCGATGTGGTACGCCAAGGCGGCGGAGCAGGGCTCCAGCGACGCCGACATCGCGCTGGGCATGCTCTACTCCGGCGGGCAGGGTGTCGCACAGGACGGCCAGGCTGCCGAGCACCACCTCAAGCGCGCCGCGAGCCGTGGCGACCTGGAAGCCCAGCTCCTCCTGGGGCGCCTCTATCAAGTGGGTGATGTCTTCCCCGCCAACATGAAGGAGGCCGCGTATTGGTTCAATGAGGCCTCCAAGCAGGGAGATGCCGATGCGCAATATGAGCTCGGCCGCCACTACTCCCATGGGATCGGGCTGCCACGCGACCCGGTGGAGGGCGCGAAGTACTTTGAGGCCGCCGCCAAGCAATCTCACCCGGATGCCTGTGTGGCCGTTGGCTTCATGTACGAGCATGGCATCGTGGTGCCAAAGTCCGCGGCCGAAGCGCGACGCCTCTACCTCATCGCCGCCGCGGAATCGATCCCCGATGCCAGTTACGGCCTCGCACGGCTACTCTTGGCCCAGGCGCCGACCGGCGACAACCGGTCCGAGGCGGCTTCGAATCTGCTCCTGGCCGCGCAACTGGGACTGGATGGTGCGCAGCTGGAACTGGGCCGTCTCTACGCCAATGGGACTGGTGTGTCGTTCGACCGAGCGCGCGCCTACGCGTGGATGAACATCGCGGCCGGTGCCGGCAACGGGCAAGCGGCTCGTGAACGCGACGTCCTGCAGCGAAACATGAGCCGGATGGAGCTGGAAGCTGCGGAGCAGCTCTCGCTCGACCTGCAGGTCGTCACGGCCGACGAGGCGCAGGCGAACCGGCTCCGCTACCGACCACCGGGCCAAGACCGGGCGGGCGGAGATCGACCCATCACGACGCCACGCGATCGAACGCGCAACAAGCGCCGGTAACGATCGCGCCGCCTGCCCGGCGCACGAGGCGAAGGTCCATGACCGTGCCATCCGACACCCTCTTCTCGATGGAGCCAGAGGATTCCGGGAGCGATGGCACACGCCCACCGACGCCGCGGCCGCGCGCGGTGACTCGGCCACCCGTCGGACCAGCCGCGCTTGACCCGGTGATCGCCTCTCGGGCGTCACAGTTGTCGCGGCAGATCAGGCTGGGCACCAGTTCGTGGAGTTTCCCGGGGTGGCGTGGCCTGGTATGGGACCGCGAATCGAGCGAATCCACGCTGGCGCGCAGCGGGCTGCCCGCCTACGCCGCGCATCCACTCCTGCGCTGTGTCGGCATCGACAAGACGTTCTATCGGCCCCCGGTCGCCGCTGACCTCGCGGCGATGGCCAAGCAGGTCCCCGAGGACTTCCGTTTCCTGATGAAGGTGCCGGAGTCGGTGGTCTCGCCGTCGCCCCGACATGGCGCCTCCCGATTCCTGGATGCGGCCTACGCCACCAACGAAGTCGTGGCTCCGTTCATCGAGGGACTGGCCTCGCGAGGCGGTCCCCTGCTCTTCCAGTTTCCACCGCTCGGCATCCGGACCGGCGAGGCCGCCGCCCGCGTGGTCGACTCCATCGGCGAGTTCCTGGCACGCCTGCCGAGCGGTCCCCTGTACGCCGTCGAGGTACGCGATCGACTCCTGCTGGGAGAGTCCTATCGGTCACGCCTCCGCACCGCCGGCGTGGTGCACTGCTACAGCGTGCACCCATCGATGCCGTCGCCGCTGGAGCAGGCGCGCGCCTGCCCGCCGGAGCCCGGGACGCCGATGGTCTGTCGGTGGATGCTGCATGGGGGACAGACCTATGAAGACGCGGTCGATCGATACGAGCCCTTCGACCGGCTGGTGGATCCCGACGAACGATCGCGCCACGAGTTTGCCGCCATGCTGGAACGGGCGGCTGGGCAAGGCCGCGACTGCTTCCTCATCGCCAACAACAAGGCGGAGGGAAGCGCGCCGATCACGTTGGCGTTGCTGGCGGAGGCGATTCTCGCTCGCGGCGATCACCCCGCGGTAGCCTGATGGCGATGATCGGCCGCTCCCACCTTCATGAGACGACGGTCCGCTTCTCCCGTACCGACGCGGCCGGCGTCATCTACTTCGCACAGGTGCTGGACCTGGCGCACGAGGCCTACGAGGCGTTGATGGAGGAGGCCGGATGCCCCCTCAGCGCCTTTCTCAAGCCGAACTCGATCCACCTGCCGATCATCCGGAGCGAGGCCGATTTCCGCCTGCCGATGCGTCCCGGTGATCGCCTGCGCATCGAGGTGCAGGTCTCCCACATCGGGGCCCGAAGCTTTGCGACGACCAGTCGCATTCACGTCGGTCCTGACGGCCCAGTCGCCGCCCAAGTGATGCTCTACCACTGCTGCGTCTACCCCGACGGTCACGCGGCCACCGACATTCCGGACTGGCTGCGCGCCGCGCTCAGCTGAAGTGGAGCGAATCCAGCGGCCGCCAGGGCAACTGTGGCGTGGGGAGTGGCCCCTCCAGCAACATTCGCCCGCCGCTCACCGTCGGGCGCGGGCAGCAGTCGCCGAGGAAGAGGTCGGCCGTCGCCAACCCGTGGTCTCGATCTTCGGAGCCCAGCACCGCGGCCACTCGACCCAGCAGCGACAGGGTGAACGCGGACTCAAACAGGTTGGAGAAGACGGTGTCGCAGCCGTTGATCGTGCCGAAAGTGATGATCGACTCCAGTTCCTCCAGACGCCCCACCAGGCTTGGCTTCACGACCTGCACGGTGACGCCGTCCGCCCCAAGAATGTCGGCCAGGATGGCCGGCTCCCGCAGCGTCTCGTCGATCGCCATCGGGATCCCGGTGCGTCGGCCCAGCTCCGGGAGCTCCGACGGGTCGATGAGCGGCTCTTCGACGTATTCGACTTGGTCTGGACCGATCGAGTCCAGCAGCGCGAGCCCCGCATCGAACCTGAGCGAGCGATTGGCATCCAGCCGTATCCGCTGCGAAGGCTTGGTGATGGAGCGGATGTAGGCGACGAGCGCGGTGTCCTGTTCCACCGTCCCCCGCCCGACCTTGAGCTTGATGGTCCGGAAGCCCGTGAATCGACCCGCCCGCTGCGCAGCCTTGGCCTCGTCCAGGTCGCCATCGAAAAGGGCATTCACGCGCACGGTCGGCTCGCGCGGCGGCGTGTGCAGGTTGAAGCGGTCGGAGAGCGTCGCGCTGGCCATGGCCTCGGCACAGCTGAGGCCAAACGCGGCGCTGGGGGCGACTGGGCACCCTCGATGCACCAGGGCTTCCTGGAGGCTGCGCATCGCCTCGTCAAGCGTCTCGACGTGGAACCCCGGGAGCGGGGAAATCTCGCCGTAGCCCACTCCACCATCGCACTCCAAGCGCAGGAAGTAGCCACGGCGCACGGTGACGAGCCCGCGCCCCGAACGGAACGGCTTCAGCATCTGGTGCTCGAAGGGAGCGACTGAGTAGCCGGCGAGCGGCGCGGGGCGCATCGTCTCGCTCCCCATTACGAACCACCCCCACCGACGGCGACCGCGATGGCCATGGCGAGCCCATAGGCCGCGGCACCGGCACCGACGAGATGGAGTTCGCGATTGAGGGGCGAACCTGAGAGTCCGGCAACGATTCGCCAGGCGGTGCGTCCCAGCAGCACGATGACCAGCACGGCGAGCCACGCCACGTGGCTGCCGCCGAGTGCGGCCTCCACGGCGACCCAACCAGCCAGCACAAGCCCGGCGACCACTTCCATCCGGCCGCACCATGTGCCGAACCGGACCGCGAGCGTCCGCTTGCCAGACATGGCATCCGACGCCGCGTCACGCACGTTGTTGATCGCCAAGAGCACGACGGCCAAGCCGCCGGGCCCGAGGCCCAGCCACCAACCTTCGTTGTCCCAGTTTCCCGACTGTGCGGCCACCGTCGCCGCGCAGGCGACGGGACCAAAGAAGAGGAGCGCGAATGGGTCGGCTGCCCCCGAGTACGACAGCGGCACCGGGCCCGCCGAGTAGGCCAGCGCGAGCGCGATCGAAAGCAGCGCCAAGGGGGCAAACCAGGTGCTCCGGTGATGGGCGAGGAAGAAGGCGCAGGCGACGGCGATGATGGCCAACGCGAGGCACGCGATGACCACAGGCCGGGGGGAGATCCAGCCGGAGGACACCGCGCGGGCTGGCCCCAGCCGTCCGTGACTGTCGGTTCCCCGAACGCCGTCCACGAGGTCGTTCACAAGATTCGTCAGCAGCTGGATGGACAGTCCACCAAGGATCGCCACGCCGAGCCCGACCTCGTCGAACGTCCCGTCACGGAAGGCGATGCCCGCACCGATCGCACAGGGGCCGATGATGGCGCCCAGCGTCTTGGGCCGCGCCGCGGCCGCCCAAGCGTGCAGCGATGTCGGGGCGGCGGCGTTCATGGTTGGCGTGGAAACTTGGAGAAGTCCGGCGACCGCTTTTCGAGGTAGGCATTGCGCCCCTCCTGCCCTTCCGCACTCATGTAGAAGAGCATGGTGGCGTTGCCGGCAAGTTCCTGCAGCCCAGCCTGGCCATCGCAATCGGCGTTGAGTGCGGCCTTCAGGCAGCGGATCGCCACCGGCGAGTTGGCGAGGATTTCCCGGCACCACTGCACGGTGGTGGACTCAAGGTCGGCCAGCGGCACGACGGCGTTGACCAGCCCCATCGAGAGCGCCTGCTGCGCGTCGTAGCTGCGGCAGAGGAACCACATTTCCCGCGCCTTCTTCTGTCCGATGAGCCGCGCCATGTAAGAGGCGCCCCATCCCCCGTCGAAGGAGCCGACACGGGGGCCCACTTGCCCAAACTTCGCGTTCTCCGCGGCGATCGTGATGTCGCACAGCATGTGGAGCACGTGGCCGCCGCCGATCGCCCACCCGGCCACCATGGCGATGACCGGCTTGGGACAGGTCCGGATCTCCCGTTGGAAGTCGAGCACGTTGAGGTGCTGCCCACCGTCGCCGTCGCGATACCCGGCCTCGCCTCGGACGCGTTGGTCCCCGCCAGAGCAAAACGCCAAATCGCCGGCACCGGTCAAGACGACCACGCCAACCGTCGGATCCATTCGCGCATCCTGCAGGGCTTCACGCATCTGCTGCACGGTCTCTGGCCGGAAGGCATTCCTGACCTCTGGACGATTGATCGTGATCTTGGCGATCCCCTCCGCGCCCGGACCGCTCGACTTGTCGTACAAGATGTCGGTCGGACTGGTGACCCGACGCCACGCGCATGGCGCTGCGGGTGCGGCTGGTGCGGCTGGTGCGGCTGGCGAGGCTGGCGAGGCGTTCGTCGATGTGGGGAAGGCTGAGGTCATGTCATCCTGCAATCACGAGGGGGCGCCCACTCACGTCAGGTGCACGCAAGCTCGACGGCGTCAGCGCACGCACCTGGTGCTTCAAGGTGCACCGCGTGGCCCGAGCCCTCGATGCACCAAGCCGGTGCGACCCCGAGGGTCGTCATTCGTTCGGCCATCGCCACATACGCTCGATCCATCGAACCGACGATTGTACGAATCCGCGGCGCCGCCTCGCGAATCGTGGCCCAATCGCTTGGCGCACGGCCCGGGCTGCACGAGGCCACGACCGTCGCCCACCAGGAGGCGTCACCGGCGGCACGTCGGCGACGCATCGACTCGTAGGCCGGATGCGCCCGCAGCGAAGCGAACATCGGCTGCCCGTACCACGACTCGACAAACGCCTCGAGCCCCTCTCGGCGCAGCACGGCCGCACGGTCGGTGTCGAGTTTTGCTCGCGCGGTGCGATCAGCCGTCGGCTCCACGCCGCCGCTTCCTGACACCAAGATGCAGCGACCGACCAACGCCGCGTGGCCGGGAACGCAACGGGCCAGTTGTTCGTCATGGGCCAGCGCCCGGAGCGCCATGCGCGCGCCGAGGCTGTAGCCGACCAGCGTGGTGGCGCGATCATCCTCCCTGCGCTGCTCGTGCAGCCGCCGGAGCAGCCCGGCCGCCAGTGCGTGGATGCCGAGTGCCCTCACCTGCGCCGTCGTGGCCAGGTCGGCGAGAGCGAGGCAGCAAGCACCATCGACCCACGAGTGCCCTCGGGCGCGACCCTCTTCCAGCACCCCGTCCCAGTCACTCGGCGCCCCGAGAAATCCATGCAGCAAGACCGGGCCATCCATGGGGAGGCACGCTACGCGTCGCGTCGCAGTTCGTCGCCCAGCCGCGCAAAGAGCGCCGCCCGAGCGGCTGCGCTGGACTGGCGATGGACGATGACCTCCACGATCGTGCTCCGCTTGAGCTTGGCTGGAGAGGTGCCCGAGCGCAACGCCGTGCGGAGTTCGGCCCCCGTGGTGACGCGGCGGTAGCCAAGCCCGAACATCGTGGCCGCCCCGGCGAACCCAAGGCCATGGGGTGTGGTGAAGGCGGGGCCGACGACATCGGCGTGCGACGCGATGGGGAGTGACTCAAAAATGCCGCCGCCGTCGTTGTTGACCACGACCAGGAGCACGGGCGCTGGAACACGGCGCAGCAGTTCGAGGGACGAGAGGTCGTGGAGGGTGGCCAGGTCTCCCACCAAGGCGACCACTGGTTCCCCGGAGGCGATCGACGCTCCCGCGGCCGTCGCCAAAGTCCCGTCGATGCCACTGGCTCCCCGGTTGGCCATGCATCGGCCACTCCGTGCAATGCCCCCTCCGAAGGCCTCCAGATCACGCACCGGCATGCTCGATCCGGCCACCAGCACCGCACCATCCGGCAGGTGGGCCAGGACCGCGGCCGCGATGGCGGGCTCAGTCAGCGGACCCTCAGTCAACTCGACCCCTTGCCGCAGCACGGCGTCCGCCAGCTGGTCGGCGCGTTCCCACTGCCCCGTCGATGCGCTCGACTCACAGTCCTTCCACCCCTCCAGCGCGGAGAGCTCGGCCAGGGAGGTTGGCGCATGGTCTGCAGCCGAGTGGCACGGATCAAATCGCGTTCCCGTCCCAGCCACCACCAGCCGCCCGGCCGAGGCGCACCACTCATCGACGTGCCGCCAGGCGCAAGGACCGCCGACACGAAGGACGACGTCGGGGCGTGGCAGCACGCCGCCCGCGCACGCCGAGGCGCTTCGCAGCAGCAGCGAACCGTGGCGAAGCGTGCGAGGCTGGTTCACCGGCGCACGCAGGCCGCTGGACAGGTCTGCGATGACTGGCCACGGAGCGCGCTGCGCGAGGGCGCGCGCGTGGTAGGCCTCTTCGGGATTGTCGATCGCCCCGACCACGATCACGCCGTCGCGCGCGCTGCAGAGGATGGCCTCCAGCGCCGAGGCGTCTCGGAGGCCGACGTGCGGCGTATGGTGGCGCCGCCACGGCGCGGCCTGCCCAAGCCATCGATCCACCGCCGCCGCGGGCTCGAATCGGAATGGCACGTCGATCGGCGCCAGTGGTTCGTCAAGGGGCAGGTTCAGGTGCACTGGCCCTGGGCGAGTTCCCTGCGCGCGTGCCATCGCTTGGTCCATCGCGGAGAGCCAGACGCGCGCGTCCGCACCATCCCGCGGCACGGGAAGCTGGAAGGCCCAGCGCACCTGCGACCCAAACATCGACTCCTGTCGAATCGCCTGGTTGGCACCGCACTCCAGCAGCTCGGCCGGCCGGTCGGCCGACAGGACCAGGAGAGGGAGCCCCGATTCGTTCGCCTCCACCACCGAAGGAAGGACATTGGCCACCGCCGTGCCACTGGTGGTGAAGACCACGGCAGGCGCGCCGCTTGTCCGCACCGCGCCCAGCGCGGCGAAGGACGCCGTGCGCTCGTCGACGCACATGTGGAGGGCCACGTTGGTACTCCGCGCCGCGGCCACCGCCAGTGGTGCACTGCGACTGCCTGGCGTGGCAAACACGTGGCGACCGCCGCAACGTGCGTACTCCTCAAGGAGCAGCTGCGCGCACGCGACATTGATGTTGGGGCCGAGGATCACGAGGCGTGCCGGGGGCTCCGGGTCAGCGCATCAAACGTCTCGAGCTTGCGAGAAGTCTCCAGCCATTCCGAGTCGGCCTCGGATCCGGCCACGATCCCGGCTCCAGCGAACGCAAGCACCGTCGCGCCGTCAACCAGCGCGGATCGGATGGCCACCGAGAACTCACCGGCGGCCTCGCATGACACGCCGACCACGCCGGCGTAGAGCCCGCGCGGCGTCCACTCCTGCTGCCGGATGAACTCGCGGGCCGCGGCGGTGGGGACGCCGCAGACGGCCGGCGTGGGGTGCAGCGCCTGGAGGATCGCATCGTCGTGCACATCCTCACGGAGGGCGCCGCGCAGCTCGGTGACCAGGTGCTGCACATGGGTGAGGCGCAGGATGCGAGGTTCGCGCTGCCACGATCGCTCGGTCGTGAGCGGCGCCAGCACCTCTTCGATGTGGTGGAGCGTCAGGTCATGCTCGCGCCGATTCTTGTCGCTCTTCAACAGGCGTTCAGCCAGCCGTTCATCGGCGTCGGGGTCCGGGCCGCGCCCACAGGTCCCGGCGACGGCGTGGCTCTCGACGATCCGGTCGCGCCGCCGATACAGGCGCTCCGGGCTGGCCATGACGAACGCGGGACCCTCTCCCGGCTGCAGCACGGCGATCGCAGCCAATGGCTCTTCACGGCGCAAGGCCGCGGCGACGTCGACGGGGTCGATCCGGCGCGTGGTCCCGTCGCCCGTTGGCACCGGTGCCAGCCGACGGGTTCGCGCGAGCACGACCTTCTCCAGCCTGCCATCGGCGATCGCAGCCAGGGCGCGCTCCACACTGTCGGCCCACCGTGCCGGATTGTCATCGGCCACCAACTCAAGCTGGGGCGCAGGGGTCTGGGCAGTGGTCGGAACCAACGCCTCGAGCAGGCCCTGCGACGCTTCACGTTCCGACGGCGATCCCTCCACGATCGACAATCCCACGCTCCACCCATCCCCATCCCGACGAACATCCACCCGGGGCACGACCACCCCGCGCCCGGCGAGGGTGCTCCACGGTGATGGTTCCAGGCGACTGGCCTCATCGAATCCACGCCACGAGTAGGCGATCGGCCCCGTGCACCAGGCCGATCGGTCGGTGAGGCCAAGAAGTGCGGCGACGGCGGGGTCACCCAACCGTGCACCGTCTGCCGCCACACCCAGCCCCGCCAGCGCAAAGCCGGCCACGTCCCCCCCTCGAGCTTGGTAGTACCAACGGCCCGAATGGGTCGGCTGGGACCCGAGCCAAGCCAGTGGATCGATCATCGGAATGGGCACCCGGACGTGCCGCGCCTCGCCAAAGTCACTCTCGGTGAGCCACTCCAGCAACCGCCCGGTCGCGACGTCAAGCGATGGAGCTGACGGAAGCCAACAGACACGGCTCGCCTGCGCGGGGACCACTGTCATGAGCCCCGAATGATAGAACGTGAGTTCGATTGGGCCCCGACGGCGTCAGAATCGGGATGGCGAAACCGAGACATAGTGTTATCGGACGAGTCTTTCCATGGATCCGAGGTGCTTGCCCTTAGCATCCCCCGCCTTGAACTACCGCCGTCGAAAGCGCGCCATCCACCATGCCGAAGCGCACGCCGACGAGGCTCCTCCTGCAGGGACACTCCTCCGGGCCGGAGTCCCCCAGGGACCAGCCGAGATGCTGCGCACCCCAGCCGCCGTGTCCGAGTTCGCGGCGCACATCAATGCCGTGGGCACCTTTGCCTACGACACCGAGTTCATCGGTGAGGAATCTTTCTATCCCCAGATCTGCCTCGTCCAAGTGGCGACCAGCGAGCGGGTGGCGATCATTGACCCGTTGGAGCTGCCTGATCTGCGGCCGATCTGGGAGGCTGTCGTCTCTCCCTCGGTGGAGTGCATCGTCCACGCCGGCGGGCAGGACATCGTGACGGCACAACGGCTGGCGGGCCGCACGGCGCAGTCGATCGTGGACACGCAGATCGCGGCTGGCCTCCTGGACATGCCGTGGCCGACCTCGCTGGCCAACGCGATCCACGCCGTCACCAATCACCGCATCACGAAGGGCCACACCTTCACGGAATGGGACAAGCGGCCGCTGAGTCCAAACCAGCTGGCCTACGCCGCCGATGACGTTCGATACCTGCCGTTGGTGTGGTCCATCCTGAAGGATCGATTGTCGCAGCGCGGCCGCCTCGAATGGACCCTTCGGGAATGTGCCGCGACGATCGTCTCCAACGACGACTTTGACCCCGATGGCCAGGTTCGACGCGCCTGCCGCGGCCTCACCATGCGCCCGCGCACGATGACGATCCTCCGCGAGCTGGTCGTGACGCGCCACCAGTTGGCCAAGCACCTGGACAAGCCGCCGCGGGCCCTCATCCCGGACGCCGTCATGCTGGACCTGGCGCGGAGCAAGCCAACGGCGGTGGCCGCGCTGGCGGAAGTGCGGGGGATGCCTCGGCCGCTCGCCGCCAGCCACGGGGGCGACATCCTGGCTGCCGTCAAGCGCGGCGTGGACGCGCCGACGAGCAAGGACGAGAGCTGGAATGGCGCGAAGGAAGACGCCAGCGAACGCATGGCCATCGACGCGCTTTGGTCCATCGTCACCATGCGGTGCATCGCCGAAGGCATGGCGCCCGCGATGATCATTTCGCGAGGCGACCTCTCCAAGTGGTACATGCGTCGCCGCCGGGGGGACACATCGACCCTCTTTGCGCCCACCGACTGGCGAGCCGAGGCACTGGGTGCGTGGTTGGCTGACTTCCTGGACGGCAAGGCTCGCTTCGAGATCGGCTGGAAGGGAGACGGACCCGCCACCTGATGGCGAGCCCGACCGCACCATGAAGCACTGGGACTTCACGCCACCCACGCCGTCCGACCTGGGCGATCACGAGGTACGCCTCGATGGCACGCACCTGGAGGGGAAGCGCATCGCGCTGATGGTCTGCGGTGGCATCGCGGCGATGAAGGCACCGATGCTGGCCCGTGCCCTCCGGCGCCAGGGCGCGCAGGTCACTTCCTTCCTCTCGGACGAAGGCCTCCGGTACGTCACGGCGGACACCATGAGCTGGTCGTGTGACCGACCCGCCGTCACGCGGCTCTCGCCCCGCGCGGAACACCTCTCCGACGCCGAGCGGTTTGACCTCTACTGCGTCGCGCCTGCCACCTATAACACGATCGGCAAGATGGCCGGCTGCATCGCCGACGGACTGCTCACCGCCACGCTGGCCAGCGCGATCGGGCGCATGGAGCGAGGCGAGTGCCGGATCCTGGTCGCCCCCACGATGCATGGGTCGATGCACAACTCGATCCTCACCGCGGCGATGCGACGGCTGGAGTCCATCGGAGTCGGGTTCATCGCCCCCCGCATGGACGCCGGGAAGCTCAACCTCCCGGACGAGGAGGTCATCGTCGCCGCCTGCTGCCGGGCGCTCTCCCGGAGCCCGCTCGCGGGGCGCCGCGTGCTGGTGACCGGTGGACCCATCGCCGCCTTCTTGGATGGCGTGCGGACGATCTCCAACCATTTCACGGGATCGCTCTCGATCGAGGTGGCCCGGGAGTGCGAGTTCCGTGGTGCACACGTCGACTTGGTGCTGGGCGCGGGAAGCATTGCCGGACCGGCGTGGATCAACACCTGGCGAGTGAAGGACCTCTCGGACTACCGCGATCGGGTCATGCAGTTGCTTGACGCCGGTTCGCACGACGCCTCGATCCTCAGCGCCGCCGCCGCGGACTTTGAGCCGCACGCGCCGCGACAAGGCAAGGTCAGCAGCCGCGAGGAGTGGCCACTGGTCCTGCGGCCCGCGGCCAAGGTGATCGATCTCGTCCGCGAACGGCACCCCGACACCTTCCTCGTCGGGTTCAAGCATGAGGAGGGCATCTCGACAGAGGAGTTGCTCCGCATCGGGCAGGAGCGCGCGGCGCGCGACGGGGCCTGCGTCGCCAATCGAGGCGACGACTTCGCGCCTCGCGCCGACGGCACCACTCCGCCACAGGTGTCGTGGATGTGCACACGCGAGTCGGCGCCTGTCCGGGTCGAAGGCAAGCGCGCGATCGCCAGCGCGATCGCGGACTTGGTCGAGCGCGAGTTCACTCGCCGTGCACTGCCGGCCCAATCAGCCACAGCCGCGCCTCGCCGCTGATCTCCCCCGCGACCGACATCGCCCCGGCGCCAATCCCGCAGTAGAGGTCGCACCGGGCTGGCCCCTTGATGGCGCCGCCGCGATCGGTGCAGACCACCAGCAGCGTGCGCACGGTTCCGCCGATCGACGTTTCCAGGATGGCGGGGGCACCGGGTGGGGCAATGGCTGGGTCGATGGCCACGCTGTGGAACGGGACCAGCACGGGTCCAGTCGCGGATGGCGGGAACGAGTCACACGGGACCTCTCGCCAGTAGACGTGCCGAGCATTCTCCATCATGAGGCGGCACACCCGTTCCGGCTGCCGGCCCCAGGCGTCCCTCAACGAGCCGAGCGTCGCCTCGTCTGGTGCCAGCAGTCCCTCCCGGACCATGAGCTTGCCCAGGCTGGCGTACGGTCGCTCATTCGTGCCGTCATGGACGAGGCAGCGCGTCGTGCCATCCGGCATCTGGAGTCGGACCGAGCCATTCACTTCGGCCAAGTAGCCGTCAAGCCGGTCCGTCGCCCAGGCCACCGGTGTACGGAGTTGCCGCATCCCATCCGCCCGGACGGGACCGGGCTCTCCCGGCGACACCTCGTCGGGCCGCGCGACCAGCGGCCACCAGGTGTTGGGCGATGGTGGCTCCGTGAGGCCGGCGTGCCCCGCACATTCTGGAGTCGCGTACCCGGTCAGGTGGATCGGAGCACCGCCATTCACGGGCCACATCGACATCGAGGGCGGCGCGACCAAGACGTCGTCACTCGCCACCCACTGCTTGAGCGCCTCGAGATCGGCGTGGACGAGTGAGGCATCGCATCGCTCCCGAGCACACTCCCGCACGCCGGCCGGGGAAGCCAGCCACGCGGCGCTGGCCGAGATCGCGGATTCGGCCACCCCTCGATCCGCCGGGTCTGTGTCCCACGCCGCACGCATGGCATCCCACGGAACCATCGCCGCGGGCACATTCGACGCCCCGCTGTCCGTGGTCGCGGGCGCGCTGGCCAGCACCTGGTCGTGATACACGTCACCCTTGGCATCCACGAAGCGCAGGCGCAGCGCCGCGCCGTGGGCGTCATCCTGTGCGGAGAGGAGAGCCATCATGTTCGGCCGCGGGTAGCTCGCTTCCACCCACGGGCTGGGTGACCAGGTCGCCGAGTCGTGCACTCGCTCGTGCATCGGGCTGGACACGACTTCGATCAGGTCGTAGCCGACCACGCTGCTCGTTGGGTGCCGCAGCACACGACTGTTGTGGACGTCGCCAGACACGAGGACGACCCCGGACACGTGCATCGCGCCAATCGTGTCGACCAGGCGCCTGTATTCCGATGGGTACATCATCCAGAAGTCGGTCTTGAAGGGTCGCACCGACGCGTTGAAGACCATGCTCGACGCGACCACCTTCCATCGCGCGGTGCTGGTGCGCAACCCGTTCTCCAGCCACTGCCATTGCTCCTCCCCAAGCAACGCCCACTCATGCTGCGCCCGCGAACTTCGCGCCGTGCGGGCGAACCATCGCGTGTCCACCACGAAGACGTCCATCGGCCCGACACTGAAGCGGAAGTAGGCGCCTTGGTCGTCGTGGCCCGCCGAGGGATTGTCGTGCCAGGCGAGGAAGCACTCGCGCGCCACCTCCTTGCCCTTCATGCGGCCGTCGGTGTCATTGAGGCCAAAGTCGTGGTCGTCCCACATCGCGTAGAGCGGCCGGTCACGTGCCAACGCCTGCAGCGCGGGCATCGCCATGAACTCGCCATGCCGCCCCAGCTGCACGGCCTGGTCGACCGAGTCGATGTACGGCGTGTCACCCAGCAGCAGCACGGCATCCGGTCCCCATCGGCCCACTTCGGCCAGGATCGCTTGCGTCCCCTCGTCCTCGTCGGCGCACGACCCGACCGCCAACACGCCGTGTTCCGCTCGCCCGACCGATGCGGTTCGGATGAAGCCGCCACGATGCCCGGCGACGACACCACCGGCCTCGTCGCGCACCTCATATCGGTACGTGTGCGCGGGCTCCAGGCCGGAGACTCGCCAGTGCACGAGTGATGGATCCACGGAGGGCCGATCGACAGCCACGGCCACGCTATCGGCTGGGGCACCGTCCGCGCCGGTGACCACGAGGACCGGGATCTGCTGCGCCGACTCCATGCGGGCCCAGACCCGCACGCCCGCTGGCGTGACGTCCCCGACGAACGGGCCGTGGGTCACGGTGATGTCGGCCGTGGTGCGGGCAACAACGACCAGGAAGGCACTCGCTGCGAGACGTCCAGACATCGGCAAGAGGCTAGGTCGCTCAAGGACCCTTTGCCACGCGCCGATACGATCTCACGATGATTGACGAGGGAGCCACCCTCGACAGTGCGGCCGTCCCGCCAGATCCGCCGGAGCGCCGCCCCACCAAACCAAGCGACGCCGAAGCGGTCACGATGCCCGTCCGGCAGGCCGACACCCGAAGCCTCGGCGGCGGCGGCGCTTCCGAGTACCAGATGGTGAAGCTCCTGGGTGAGGGTGGATTCGGGGCGGTGTGGCTGGCCAGGCAGACGGCCCCGCTGCAGCGCGACGTCGCCATCAAGGTGCTCAAGCGCGGGATGGATTCGGACGCCATCGTCGCCCGCTTCAACGCGGAGCGGCAAGCCCTGGCGGTGCTGGACCATCCATCGCTTGCCAAGGTGTACGACGCCGGCACGACCAAGGAGGGGCTCCCCTTCTTCGCGATGGAGTTCGTGGCCGGCGAGCCGATCGATGCGTTCGCCGATCGGCACACGCTCACGATCCGCCAGCGCATCGACCTGATGATCCAGGTCGCCGAGGCGGTCCAGCACGCCCACAACAAGGGGTTGATCCACCGGGACCTCAAGCCACCCAACATCATCGTCACGCGCGAGGGCAGCGGCTACCGGGCGAAAGTGATCGATTTCGGCATCGCGAAGGTGGTGAACGCCGCCACCTCGGGCGAGTCCGCAACCCTGGTGGGACAGGTGCTCGGATCGCCGGACTACATGGCGCCCGAACAGGCAGAGCCGTCGGGCGTCGACATTGACATCGACACCCGGGTGGACGTCTGGGCGCTTGGCGTGGTCCTCTACGAACTGCTCACCGGATCCCTTCCCTTCCAGAAGGGGTTGCTCCGGACGGCGGGCATCGAGGAGTGGCGCCGCCAGCTCCGCGAGTCGGTGCCACAGCGTCCCAGCACCCGGATCCGGACTGGCGCAGGGCTCCCCGCGCCTGCCGACGCCACGACCCTCGCCGAGCATCGAGGCATCCAGCCTCGCGAACTGGTCTCGACACTCCACGGCGACCTTGATTGGGTCATCATGCGCTGCCTCGAGCGAGACCGAGAGCGTCGATACACCGGCCCCTCGGCCCTCGCCGACGACCTCCGGCGCTACCTGCGCGGCGACCCCGTCGAGGCCGGACCGCCGACAGTCCGGTATCGCGCCGGCAAGTTCCTGCGCAAGTACCGGGTTCCAGTGGCATTCGCCTCGGCCGCGCTCGCGATGCTGGTGGTCGCGCTCGTCGTCTCCATCACGCAGCTTCGGGAGAGTGAACGCCAGCGCTCCAAGGCCAAGGCCACGCTGATGTCGATCACCGAGGCGATGGGCAAGGCCAGCCCCGAGCAAGGCGGATCCACGGCGATCGACTTCGGGAAGTTCCTCAAGAACGTCGAAGCGGAGGCCGTCGAGTTGGCGTCCGACGAGCCCGGGACGGCCTCGGCATTCCTCCACGAGATTGGCATGCTCCGAGTCACCGCGCGCGATTTCGACGGAGCCAGGTCCGCCCTGGAGAGAGCCGTCGCGCTTCGGGAGGACCACGTCGATGACCCGGACGTGGGACCATCCCGGCTCGCCGCCTCTCACCACAATTTCGCGCGAGCACTCTTCTTCCTCAATCGATTTCAGGAATCGGCCAATGAGTACGAAGCCGCCATGGCCCTCTGGGACATCGAGGCCGAGAAGGCACAGCGCGCCGAGTCGATGCTTCACCTCAGTTCCGTCTACGCGCGACTGGAGGACCAGGAACGATCGACCGCCGCCTTCGACACCGCCATCGCCCTCATGAAGGAGGCGCACGGCGCCGCTCACGTCAAGCTTGCCGACGCCTATTTCGCGCGGGCCATGCAGGCCAGGACGGCTGGTCGATTCGATGCCGCGACCACGGACTTGACCGAGGCCCTGGCCATCCTCATGGGACAGGCCACCGAGAAGGATTACCGCGTGGGACAAGCCCTGCGGTTCCTCGGCGACTTGCAGGGAAAGCAGGGGCAGTTGGCATCAGCCTGCGGCAACTACGCGCGAGCGCTGCCCCACCTGGTGGGCCAACTCGGAGACGACCACGCCACGGTCTGCGACACCCGCGACGAGTACGGCGGACTGCTGCTCCGCGCCGACCGTCCGACCGATGCCCTGGCGGTCGCGAGGGAAGCATTGGCGAGCCGTCGACGGCTCGGCGAAAGGCCGACCAAACTCTTGGGCACCCTTGAGCTCTGCGGCCGTGCCGCGTTGGCCGCCGAGCAGCCCAAGGATGCCAGGAAGTTCCTTGAAGAAGCACTCGCGACACAACGAGCGGTCGCTCCCCTCGGCGGGCTCCGCACTGGGGAGCTCGCGCTTCTCGTTGCAGAGTCCCTGCTTCAATCTGGCGCCCCGGTCCACGAGGCACTCCCGTACGTCCAGGAAGCCATCGAGGAAGGCAGTCGCTTGGAGACCGGTTCGGTCCTCGTGGAACGTGCGAGGGTGGTCGAGGCAGCGTGCTCCGCGCCAGATCGTTCCAGCGAAGTCCGATAACTGCCTGATGGGTTCCTTGCACGCAACGGACGCTCCCGAGATTGTCCACTCCGACTTGTTTTGGCGTGAATCGGATCTATCTATTGGCATGGCGGATCGCCGCCTCGCCACCCGGTTGTGTGGGTCGGTTTTCGAGAATCTCGTGGCAACCACTCCAGTGAGTGGTCCTCAGACCCGACGAACGACCCGCTAACCGTCGCGTGGCGGTGCACCCGCTGTTCGATCGATCGTTTCTTTTCTTACTAGGAGAACTTGAAGTAATGCATCTCACCAATACGACCAAGTTGTGTTGCAGCTTGGCTACCCTTGCCCTCACGGGCACGGTCTTCGCGCAGGTGGCAGGCGATGAGTGCGGAAGCGCCATCGTGGCCATCGAGGGCGACAACGCGTTTGACACCACCGCCATGACCGCCAGCGCCAACCCGCCCGCGGACGGCGCGTGCACGTACCTCGACTGGGGTGCGAGCAAGGACGTCTGGTTCAGCTGGACGGCCAGCGGCGACGGCACCCTGGACATCTCGCTGTGCGGCAGCGCCTATGACACCTCGATGGTGGTCTACGAAGGCGACTGCACCACGCAGATCTCCTGCAATGACGACTCTTGCGGCGCCAACTACGAGTCCATCATCATGGGCCTCGGCGTCTCGGCCGGCACCCAGTACTACATCCGCATCGGCGGCTGGAACGCCGACTTCGGCGCCGGAAACATGAACCTCTACTTCGCTGCCGTGGCCGATGGCTGCGCCGGCGCGACTGGTTCCTGCTCCGAAGCCCACGGCGGCCTCGGCTGCAGCGACGCAAACTGCTGCACCGCTGTTTGCGCCATCAACCCGCTCTGCTGCATCATCGGCTGGGATGCCGACTGCGTCACGACGGCCGTTGATACATGCGGCATCTTCATCTACAACTGCGTCGCTGGCGGCCCCGCCAACAACTGCGCGACCAACGCCACGGCCGTCACGGCCTCCGGCACGGTGAACTTCACCAACGTCGGCGCGACCACGGACGGCCCGGCCTACGGCGACTCATGCGCCTCGGGCAACAACGAGAACAACCACGACGTCTGGTTCAAGGTTGGACCGGTCGTCAACGGTGTCCTCGGCATCAGCTCCTGCGGACTCACCCCGTTTGACAACAAGACGGCGTGCTTCGACATGGGCCTGGATGCGGCCGCGTTCGACTTCAACACGTTGCCCGCCGCCATGGTGGCCTGCAACGACGACGGCCCAGGCGGCACTTGCTTCCTGACCGACGGCGCCACGCCATACGCCTCGGCGATGGACGTGACCGTCAACGCCGGACACACCTACCTCGTGTGCGTCAGCTCGTACACCGCGGGCGACGTCGGCGCTGGCCAGATCACCTTCACCCTCCCATCGGCCTGCAGCCTCGGCGGCACCAATGGATCCGAGGGCGAAGCCTGTGGCAGCGACAGCAACGGTGGCTGCGGTTCGGGTGCTGAGCTCACCTCCCCCCTCGCGGTCGGCGACTCCCTCGCCGGCACGTTCTGGGCGGACGCGGACTTCCGTGACGTCGACTGGTACACGCTGACCGTCACCGAAGCGATGGACATCTCGGTCGATGTGCGAAGCAATTCGAACTCGATCGTGGCCATCTACGCGGGCGACACCTGCACTGGCCTGGCGCAGATCTCAGCGGGCTCGGGCTTCTGCCCGGTCGCCGCGGCGGCCTGCCTCAACGCTGGTTCGTACCGTGTGGCCGTGGCGACCCAGGATTTCGCGGGCAACCCCTGCGGCTCTGGTTCGTTCAACGACTACTCCATCAGCGTGGCCGGAACCACGTCCATCTGCCCGAGCTTTGGTGACACCTGCGATCACACGATCGCTTCCACCGTGTCCCAGAACCTCGGCGTTGACTACACCAACTACGCAATGTCCTGCCTCCTCTGGTGCGGCGTCCCCGGCACCACCTTCACGGTGGCCGCCAACAGCGCCCGCAGCTTCTCCGGCCTGAACTCCGGCTACCTCGCTTGCGCGACGGTCGCCGTGGCGAACATGGACGAAGGTGCGGACGACGTCTGGTACGCCAATGGCAGCCCAGCCCCCTTCACGCTCGCGCTCTACCGCGACATTGACGGTGGCGACCCGATGGGAGTGGATGTCGACCTCGAGCTCATCGTCTCGAAGGACTTCCTCGCCCTCGGTGGGTACAGCAACGTCACCTGGAACCTCGACGCCCCGATCGACCTCGAAGGCAACACCGACCCGATCGTGCTCGTCATGAGCACGCCGGAGGCCAACGCCTGCGACGCGAACACCAACTACCTGTTCGGTGGCTTGGGCAACAACGCTGGTTCCACGGCTCCTTGGTTCGCGCAGTCGCTGGACGTCAACGGCATCTGCCCGGACGCAGCGTTCGTGGCCCAGACCGGTGCATCGCAGTGGATCGTCGACCTCGGTCTGTCCGAGGGCGACGCGACCCCTTGCCCAACCGATCTGGACGGCAACGGTGCGATGGACGGTGCTGACCTGGCCATCCTCCTGGGTGGCTGGGGCGGCCCAAGCGGCGACATCGACGGCGACGGCACCACCAACGGTGCTGACCTCGCCGCGCTGCTCGGCGTCTTCGGCACGGCCTGCCCGTAATCGGGCCATGACCCGAGTCTCGGCCTCGGCCGATGACTCACCATGCGTGCGACAACGCCCCCCGGTCTTCGGACCGGGGGGCTTTCTTTTTCAGGGGGCGCGGTCCCTCGCCGACTCGCCCTTCTTCCCGCCATCTCAGGCCAGATCGTGCCTCTTGGGGGCGCTATTTGGCCTGAGTTGGCGAAGTGTGGCGGTCAGTCGCTCGCGCTGACGGGAAGCACTGGGCCGGGCCGGGCCTCGCACCTCGGCCGACCGGCGCGAGCCCCCGCCGCCCCCCCTCACTACGAGTCCGCCGATGGCAGCCACCAAGCCCACTCGTCGTCGCGCCAAGACCCACACGATTCCCCAGGTCGGCATCATCATGGGGTCGCACTCCGACTGGGAGACGATGCAGCCGGCTTCTCTCGTCCTGACGGAGCTGCGGGTAGCCAATGAATGCCGAGTCATCTCCGCCCACCGCACGCCGGAAGCGCTTTTTGCGTACGCCCGGTCCGCCCGTGCGCGCGGCCTGAAGGTGATCATCGCGGGTGCCGGCGGGGCGGCACACCTCGCTGGGGTCACGGCAGCGATGACGTCGGTCCCGGTACTTGGAGTCCCGGTGGAGAGCAAGTCGCTGAAGGGACTGGACTCACTGCTTTCAATGGTTCAAATGCCCGGCGGCATCCCGGTGGGGACGATGGGCATCGGACCGGGTGGAGCGAAGAATGCTGGGTTGCTCGCCGCAGCGATGCTGGCCAATGGCGATGCCGCACTGCTGGCCCGATTGGAAGCGTGGCGCGAGGCGCAGGCCCGGGCGATCCTGGCCAACCCGATCCCCGGCTCGTCGGTGAAGTCGCCTCGGAAGCACGCAGTCTCCACGCGAGCCCGATCGCGGTGAACCTCGCCGTCTTGGGAGGCGGCCCGGTGGGTCGATTGCTCGGCATGGCCGCACTCCCGCTGGGGGTTCGATGCACGTTCCTCGATCCGTCCGCGGCCTGTTGTGCTGGCGCCGTCGGCCGGCACGTGTGTGCCCCATTCGATGACGATGACGCCCTCGCCCGCCTGACCGATCGTGTGGCCGCCGCGACGGTGGCCTCAGAAACTGTCGGGCACGAGGTCGTCCGGTCAGTTGGGGAGCGGACATCGATCCGCCCCGGCGGGCGAAGCATCCAAGTTGGCCACGATCGCCTCCTGCAGCACGCGCTCTTTCGCGAGTGTGGTGTGCCCGCGGTCGCCTTGGCCAGCATCGCCTCCAAGGCGGACGTGCCTGGTGCACTGGCGTCCGTCGGTGTCGCATGCCAAGTGGCGCCCCGGCGAATCATCCGCCAGGCGCCAGTCCTCGCCGCCGAACGGTTCCGCGAGGCGACCACCTCGTCGATCGAGGCGGCGTGGGATCGACTCGCGCGTGTGCCTTGCGTTCTGGAACAGGTCCATTCGTGGGTCGATTCCTTCACGCTGGTCGCCACGCGCGGACGGGCATCGGGAGAGGTGTCGTTCCAGTCGCATGACGTCGCCACCACCGATCGCGGCGGCAACGCCCTGCGCGTGACTCGTGCACGGCCCGCCCACCCTCGCCAGGCCGAGGCATCGATGCACGCGCGCCGCGTGATGGATGAACTGGACCATGTCGGCACGATGGCGATCGACTTCGTGGAGACGCACGCCGGCCTGCTCGCGCACTCGATCTCCGCGCTCCCCAGCGACGCTGCACTCTGGACCATGGGCGGCGCCATGACCAGCCAGTTTGAGAACACCGTGCGCGCGGTCTTCGGCTGGCCGCTGGGCGCCACAAGGACCGTTGGATTCCCGGCAACCATTCAGCTGGGGCATCGACTGCCGCCCGTCTCCTCGATGCTCGCCGTGCCCGGTGCCGCCCTGCACCTCTACGGGACCAGCACGCGATCCGACGGCACCGTCGGGCACGTCAACGTCTGTGCCGATTCCATTGACTCGCGCGAGCGCGCGATCGCCACCCTCCTGGCGATCGTCGCGCGCGCGTCATGACCTCGCGACTTCCCTTTTCGTGTCGCGTCGACTGGCCTCAGCCCGCCTCGGCCCGTGGATGGGCGCGGTCGTAGGCCTCGCGCATCCGTCCGGTGGAGAGGTGGGTGTAGACCTGTGTGCTGGAAAGGCTCTGGTGCCCAAGCAGTTCCTGCACCGCGCGAAGGTCCGCGCCGTTGTCCAGGAGGTGCGTGGCAAATGAGTGGCGAATCGTGTGCGGGGAGATGTCTGGATCGAGGCCCGCCACCTTGAGGTACTTGGAGACCTTCCTTCGCACCGAGCGGCTGCTCAGGCGCGTGGCGTGCTTGTTGACGAAGAGCGGGGTCTCGGGTGGCACTGGACCTCGGTCGGCCTCCAGCTTCTGGAGGTAGACCTGCAGGGCGTCCATCGCCTGTTGGCCCAGCGGCACGATGCGCTCGCGCTTGCCCTTGCCACGGATGCGCAACTGTCGCTCACCAAGGCTCAGGTCGCCGACGTTGAGCGCCACGACCTCGCTCACCCGGACGCCGGTGGAATACATCGTCTCCAGGATGGCTCGATCCCGTGCGCCCAGCGTGTCGGAACCTTCCGGGGCGTGGAGCAATGCCTCCACCTGGTCAACGGTGATCGCCTTGGGCAGGCGGCGCGGTTGCCTCGGGGTCCGGATCACCGTCATCGGATTCTTGGTGACCAGCCCGGCGCGTTCCATCCACTTGTGGAATGATCGCAGGGTGGCGATCTTCCGAGCCATCGTGGCGGGCGAGTAGTTCTGCTTGGCCATTTGGGCCAGGTAGGACCGGATCCGCTCTTGGTCGGCACCGAGCACGAGGTTGGTCACGGTGTCGGTGGAAGCCGGGTTTGGCGACTGGACGGCCGCCGCTTCGGCCGCCGCATCGGCCTTCACCCCGTTGGATTCTCGGAGGAACGCGAAGTACTGCGACAGGTCCAGCCCGTAGCACCGCTCCGTGTACTCGGAGAAGTTGCGCTCGTCGGCGAGGTAGCCGAGAAACTTGGTGACTAGTGGATGGTGTGAAGCCATGTCTGAGGTCCTGTAAGCATCCCCAATCAGATCGGCAGGTCCAAGAAAAAACTTGTTATCTCCCCTCCAGATTCGAAAGATGACGTTTGGAGCGACAGGATGGACTGGAGCCGTTGTCGAAGTTGTATTATCGGACTATCTTTGCCGGGGGGTGTGATCCTCCCTCGAGGATCGGTAAACTCGGACGATTCAGCGTTTGCTGCTCTCAGAGGCCACCGCGGCACGCATCGACCCACCCACTCCACTCGCCACTATTGCTGGATCGCGTAGCTCAGCTGGTAGAGCAAGCGGCTTTTAACCGCTAGGTCCTGGGTTCGAGCCCCAGCGCGATCACTCGACTTCCCTCCGCCAGTCATTCACCAGACGCCGGATTCGTCCGAATCACCCAAGCAGGACGCTCGCGCACGATGTTGGTTGTACACGCACTTTGGACCGATCACGCCCTCCACGTGTGGGCTGAACGTGGCGACCGCCACGCGCCTTGGCCGCACGCGCCTTCCGAGGGTGCGCCGACGAAGTCGGAACACTCGCATGCCGCATCAGCGGAACTGCTCTTGGCCACGCTGCTGGCGAACGGTTTCGATGCGCGCTTGGGAGTCAGTGCAGGATCAGCGCGATTGGTGCTCCCCGGGCGTTCGTCGCTTGCGCACGATGCGGTCCCGCTTCCAAGTGCACGCATGGCCGTCGAGATGGAGGTGGCCGAAGCAGTCGACGAAGAGTTGGTCCCTTGCCTGACCTCGGTGCCGACGATCCGGCTGGATGGCTCCGCGGCCACTCGATTCCTCCAGGTGGCCAACTCCTGGCGGCAGCGGGAACTGGATGGACTCACCGACCAATCGACTCCCGAGGCGCCGCTCACAACCGCACACGAGCTTGCCTTGGGGCATGACATCGCGTGGTGGATCGAACTTGGCGAGTTGGCCATCGAGTTGCTCGTGCAGCAGCGATTCGTGCCAACCCTGGTACAGCGCGACGCCTCGACCTTCGAGGCCAAGTGGCGCCCGTGGATGGCCGACCCTGATGTCGCCGAACGGCTTGCGCTCCTGGTCGCCGCCATGCCCGCGTCCGCGCGCGCAGCGGAAGACGCGCCGAGAGACCCATCCGAGGCCTGGACCATCGCCGACGCCGCGCTCGAGTCCATGACGGACGGGTTCGTCCGCGAGACGCTCGCCCGCGAGCAGTTCATGGAGTCGCTCTCCGATCGGGACCCGCAGACCGACGCGCACGTGGCGTGGCTCGGCGGACTCCTGGATGGCGTCGTTGAAGTGAAGCAACCGCGAGGGATCGAGACCAGCCTGCTCCGGCAGGCCCGCGGGTGGCTCTCGAGGCTGGACGAACCCACGGATGTCTCTGGCGTGCGGCTCCAGTTGGTGGTCGAGGCGCCGGAGGACGATCGAGCGCCGTGGTACGTCCGATTCAAGCTGGTTGATCGTGGCGGCCATCACGTGGCCGACGCCTCCACCATCTGGGGATCCGATGGCCGGAAATCGAAGCGAAGCACGCGGCACGAGGAGATGGGCGAGTCGCTGCTCGCCGAGTTGGCGCGGGCCTCGCACTTGTGGCCGGCCCTCGAGGAAGCGCTCGAGGAGGCGCACCCGGAGTGCGTGGAGCTGGACACCAGGGGCGCGCATGCGTTCCTCACGGACACGTACCCGCTGCTGGCCGAGGCTGGGTTCGCCGTCGAGGTGCCGGAGTGGTGGGGCGCGGACGCCAGTCGCGTCGGCGCCCGGCTGATGCTCTCGCCGCTCTCCGAGGGCGTGGTGGCCGGCGCGTCCCCGCTGGGGCTGCAGTCGCTGGTGTCGTACCAGTGGCAACTCAGCGTGGGTGACACCACGCTGGATGTCGAGGCCTTCGAAGAGCTGGTCCGCAAGCGAATCCCGCTCGTGCGACTGGGCGGGCGATGGGTCGAGATCCGCGCCGCCGACCTCACGGGGGCCATCTCCTTCCTGCGCCAGCATCCTGGCGGCTCGATGACGCTGCTTGAGGCGCTCCGGCTGTCCACGGGGGTCGAGGCTTCTGGCCTGGGCATCCCGGTGACCGGATTCGACGCCTCCGGCTGGATCAACGACCTCTTCGGCGCCAACGCCACGGCTGAACGGCTGCAGATGATCGAGCAGCCCGTCAACTTCAGGGGCGAGCTGCGCCCCTACCAGCGGGTGGGGCTGTCGTGGCTGGCATTCCTCGACGAACACGACATCGGCTCCATCTTGGCCGATGACATGGGCCTGGGCAAGACGATCCAGCTCATCGCCTTGCTGCAGCACGAGAGGGCCAAGCGGACGGGTGTCGGTTCCTCACGTCCCGCCCCCGGGACCACGCTCCTCGTCGCACCCCTCTCCGTGCTGGGCAACTGGCGCCGCGAACTGGAGCGATTCGCGCCGGAACTCCGCGTGCACACGCAGCACGGGCTGGATCGTCCCGTCGGGGATCGATTCCGCCAGGTCGTGGAGTCCAGCGACGTCGTGCTCACGACCTACGCGATCGCGGTCCGGGACCGTGACGCGTTGGCGGCGCTCAGCTGGGAGCGAGTGGTGCTGGACGAGGCCCAGCACATCAAGAATCCACCCACCAAGCAGACCGCGGCCATCCGGTCCCTCAACGCACGCCATCGCGTCGCGCTCACCGGCACGCCGGTGGAGAATCGGCTCGCTGAGCTCTGGAGCATCCTGGAGTTCTGCTGTCCGGGGTACCTGGGCGCGCGGCAGCAGTTCCAGCGATCGTTTGCGATTCCCATCGAGCGCCACCGCGATGCGGCCAAGAGCGAACGGCTCCGCGCCGTCGTCCGCCCCTTCATCCTCCGTCGCCTGAAGACCGACCCCAAGGTCATCGACGACTTGCCGGAGCTGATGGAGACCAAGGAATACGTGGGGCTGAGCCACGAGCAAGCCTCGCTCTACCAAGGCGTGGTGAAGGAGATGCTCGCGCGGGTCGATGCCACCGAAGGCATCCAGCGCCGTGGACTCATCCTGGCCAGCCTGGTCAAGCTCAAGCAGATCTGCAACCACCCCGCCCACTACCTCGCTTCCGCCAGCATCGTGGATGCGGCCGAGGAGGGCGCCGTGGAGGGAGACGACCCGGTGGCGCCGCTGGAACTGCGGGACGCGATCGGCCGCAGCGACAAGATGCGACGGCTCGTGGAGCTGCTCGAGGAAGTCATCGCCAATGGCCACCGCGCCCTGGTGTTCACGCAGTATCGGCAGCTCGGCCAGCTGCTCGTGCCCGTGTTGGCAAGGCACCTGGACATCGACCCGCTCTTCCTGCACGGAGGCACGCCGCAGCTCAAGCGAGACCAGCTCGTGGAACGCTTCCAGAGCGAGGACCCTCGGTGCCCCGTCTTCATCCTCAGCCTCAAGGCCGGCGGCACCGGGCTGAACCTCACCGCCGCCAACCACGTGTTCCACTTTGACCGGTGGTGGAACCCGGCCGTGGAGAACCAGGCCACCGACCGGGCCTTCCGCATCGGCCAGACGAAGGCGGTGCAGGTGCACAAGTTCGTGGTGCGCGGCACGCTCGAGGAACGCATCGACGAGATGATCGAGCAGAAGAGCGCGATGGCCAGCGCGATCATCGGCGCCGGCGACTCGTGGCTCACGGAGCTGGACAGCAGCCAGCTGCGCGACCTGCTCCTGCTCCGGACTGATGACGGGCCAGGCGGCGCCGCTGCGATCGGAGACGACGAATGAACGACCAGTCCACACCGCCGTCGCCCAATGTCCCGGAGCCGGCAGGCCACGGATTTGACGGCATTTCCCGTCGACTTGACGCGCCTCGACGCGTCAGCCACGGCCTCCGGCTCAAGCATCGATCCGGCCCGGCTGAACTGGCGTGGCATGCCTCGCGCGTCGCCGCGGCCTTGGAACCCGCCTTCTCCGCCGAGGCCCGCATCGAGGGGCTGGAGTACGCCATCAGTGGGCAGACCTCGCTGATGCGCATCGAACCTGGCCGTGTGCGAGCCCTCGTGCAGGGACGCGCGCCGCGACCCTACGAGTTGTTCCTGCGGCCCCAGTCGTGGAGCAACGAGCAATGGACCATCGTCATCGACTCCATGGCCCGCGAGGCGGCCTACGCGGCCCGATTGGTAAATGGTGAACTTCCGGCATCGGCTCCCGACCTGATGACGCGGCTTGGGCTGCACCTGTGGCCGGCCGATGGGGCGACCGACGTGGAGCTGACTTGCTCCTGCGGCTCAGCGTGGTGCAAGCATGGGTGGGCGGTGACCTGCCACCTGGCGGAACGGGTGCAGGACGACCCGCTGATCCTTTTCTCCTTGCGCGGCCTCCCCGCCGACCAGTTGCTGGAGCGGCTCCGCGAGCGACGCACCCTGCTCTCGCAGGGGACCAGCGTCGCGCACCCGGTTCCGCCGATTGCCCACGCGCCTCCCCAACTTCTCCCAGCCGAGGAATGCCTCGCTGATTTTTGGCGCCCCGGCAGCGCCCTCGCCGCCGCGCGCGCCGTACGAGAGGCATCACACTTGCCGCACGCCCTCCTGCGACGACTCGGACAGAGCCCGATGCAGGGCAAGTTCCCGGTGGTGGGGTTGCTCTCGTCGGCCTACGACGCGGTCCGCGCGGCCGCGCTCAGCGCCCGCGACGAGTAGTGCGCGTGGAATGGGGTGATGGGTGCTCCCCGAACACCCGGCTCCGTGCGGGGACGCTGGACGTGAGAAACACGTCGGCGCCAATGACGCTCCCTTCTCCCACCACTGTCTTCCCGCCCAGGATCGTGGCGTTCGCGTAGACCGTCACTCCCTCGCCAAGCGTTGGGTGGCGCCGAGCATCGCGAAGGACTCGCCCCGCAGCATCATGCTCGAACCGGAGGGCTCCGAGCGTGACCCCTTGGTACAGCGTGCACCGAGGACCAATCACGGCACTCTCCCCGACCACGACACCGGTCCCGTGATCGATGAAGCAGCGAGGGGCGATGGTTGCGCCCGGATGGATGTCGATCCCCGTCCTGGAGTGCACGGCCTCCGCCAGCATCCTGGGCACCAGCGGGATGCCGCTGCGGTGCATGGCATGCGCGACTCGATGCGCGCACAGGGCGCGCACCCCTGGGTAGCAGAGGATGACTTCGTCACGTCCCGTCGCCGCCGGGTCGCCATCCACCGAAGCGTCAACGTCTTCCTCGAGCATGGCGCGAATGGCCGGCAACTCCGCCCGGACGGCGGTCCAGTTCCGGCGCAGCGCCGCCGTGGGCAACACCGGCCGGCAGGCAGCGTTGAACGCGCGTCCCATCGCGCTCACACACGCCGCCGCGGACTTCCCGTCGCCGTGGTGTTGTGGAAAGAGCGCCGCACGGAGCGCGGCCAAGAGCGACTCCACGTCGCGCGGGCTGGGAAGCGCCTTTGGGCCGGTCATGCAGGCGGAATCGTAGCCATCGCGTTGGCGTCGATGGCGCAGCGCTTCACGACCTCGCTTCGGTGAACGGTGGCGTGGCCCCGGTCGCGCGTCAGGCGTCCGGGGTCTGGCCGCCACCCTGCCCACGGCCACCCTGGCCACGGAACGACTCAAACATCTTCTGCCGCTCGCCCTCGTCGAGCGTGCCATCCTTGTTCGCGTCGAACTCGCGCGCGCGATCCTGCATGCGCTCGGGCAGTTCATCGATCTTGCCGCTGAAGTTGCCGCCGCCGCCTGGACCCCCGCCATTGCGGCCGCCTCGGCCCGCCGCCGGGAGTTCTCCGACCTGCTCGGGCGTGAGGAGTGCCTCCAGCCGCTGGCGGTACGACTCGTTCTTCTCGGTACGTGCTTCGTACAGCTTGGTGAGCGTCTCGTCGGAGCTGCCTCCGAAGCCGCCACGGCCGCGACCGCGCGAGAACATCTCGGTCGGGCTGCCGCTGCCATCGATCGCCTTGAAGAAGTCGGTGGCCTGCTTCAGCTGCTCGTCGGGCTCGACCTTGCGGGTCTGCGTGGCGATCCGATCATTCACCGTCCCGAGCTCGCCGAGGTACGCCTCGTGGAGGGACGAGACCTGGGCGTGGATGTTCTCGTCGAGGTTCATCTCGAGTGCCGCCTCGAAGGCGCGCTCCGTGCTGGTGGTCGAGTAGACGCGGCGGTAGCCGGCCTCATTGACCGCATCATTGAGGAGCTTCGCCTCGGCCGGCTGGAGGGTCGCCGCGAGCTGCGACCGGTAGTTCTCGTTGCAGTCACGGACGGCGCGGCGGAGTTCCAGCTGCCGCTTGATGACCTGCTCGGCCGCGGCGTTGTTGCCGTCGACCAGCGCCTTCATCAACTTGCCCTCGGACTCGGCGAGGTAGGCATCGCGCTCCCGCAGCTTGAGGTCCAGGTCGAGCTCGTAGGCATCCAGCCCCTGCTCCAGGCCGTCGATGCTGGCCTGCGAGAGGCCGGCGTCATCCACGACGAAGAGCAGGTTGGTGGCCTCGCCGCTCAGCGCGCCGTTGTCCATGGCGCGCTCGCGGCGCATGAAGCGCTCGAACGCGTCCCAGCGGGCCGCCTGCTGGTCGTTGAGGATGGCCTTGCTGGAATCGATCACCCTGGCGCGGAGCTCCGCGCGCTTGGCACCAAAGGTCCTGGACGTCTCGAAGAGTTCCCCGAGGATCTCGCGAGCCTCGGCGACCCCGCCATTCGCCGTGCGCTGCGCCTGCATCTCCTGGCCAAGCTTCTCGAACCGTTCCTGCATCAGGCGGAGTCGCACCTCTGGGTCGATCTCCCCGCCGGCCTCTTGCTCAAGCTGCCGGACTTCGTCCTGAATCTGCTGGAAGGTCTCGCCGATCACCTGCTGGTCCATGCCACCCATGAAGGAGCGGAACAGTTCGCGCATCGCCTCTTGGCTCACCTCGCGAGCTTCCTCGGCCGCGGGCGTGAAAGCCTCTTCGTAGTCGGACACGATTGTCTCGACGATCATGGCCTGCGAGTCATCAAGGCCCAGCTGGTCCCGGAAGAGCCGGATGTCACGAGCCATGAACTCGGGCTCATACTGCTGCCGGTACTGGGCAAAGGCTCCCATCCCCCGGGCGCCTCGCATGCCACCGCCTTGACCGCCGCGGCCCTGGCCCTGGCCCCGGCCCTGACCGTGGCCCTGGCCCTGGCCCTGGCCCTGGCCTCGTTG
The DNA here is from genome assembly GCA_005776885.1 of Planctomycetia bacterium. Taxonomy (GTDB): domain Bacteria; phylum Planctomycetota; class Phycisphaerae; order Phycisphaerales; family SM1A02; genus SXOD01. The sequence goes on along the minus strand of SXOD01000052.1, from coordinate 56,089 downwards.
GCGGCCGTCCTGGGGACCGTCCTGCTGCGCAAGGAGCGTCGTGGCGGGAAGGGAGATGGCGCAAGCGGCCACGATGGCGGAGAGTGTGCGATGCATGGTGTCTCTAGTTCTTCAAAAAGCGGGTGGGAACGGCTAGTTCGCCGGCGCGGCGACTTCCGGGACGGGGTTTCCAGTCGATTCTGGCGTTGCGTTGGTGCCCCTCGTCCCGATTCGGAACACCCTGCCCGGGCCATCGGGCCCTCCCCGGGTGCTGCAAACATAGAGCGACCCGTCATTGAGCTCCCCGAAACTGGACACGAATCCCTGTTTGGTGGCCACGATGGTCGGGTCACCCGTCAGGGCTCCGTTCTCGTAGCGGAATCCCCAGATCGTGCCATAGGCGTAGTCCGCGTAGAGGTAGACCCCTGCAAGGTCCGGGAACTCGGTCCCTCGATAGACGTACCCACCGGTCACGCTGATGCCGTGGTTGCGGGGGTACTCGACGACTGGTTCGATGAACCCATCGGCTGACTCGGAGGAGTCGGGGACGCCAGGCGTTCCATGGAACCCCTCGCGGGGCCGCCATCCATAGTTTCCGCCCTTCACGATGAGGTCGATTTCCTCGTACTTGTTTTGCCCGACGTCGCCGCCCCAGAGCGCCCCAGTCGCCCGGTCGAAACTCATGCGCCAGATGTTGCGAAGGCCGTAGGCCCAGATCTCGCCACGAGCACCCTCGCGGCCCACGAACGGGTTGTCGGACGGTATGGCGTACGGCCGACCGCCCGCGCCCTTGCTGACATCGATCCGGAAGCACTTGGCCAGGAGCGTCCCCAGGTTCTGGCCATTCCCCCACGGGTCGTTGCCAGCGCCTCCATCGCCAATCGTGCCGTAGAGCATGCCGTCGGGACCAAAGAGGAGTGTTCCGCCGTTGTGGTTCCACGCGGGATCGGCCTGCTCCAGGATCACTTCTGGCGTCGTGCTCGCCAGCTCGGTGCGGTCTTCGTTGAGCCGGAACCGGGCCACCACCTCCCGCCGTGGCTGGCTGGCGGTGTAGAGCGCGTACAGCTCGCCATTTTCCTTGACCTTGGGATGGAAGACGATGGAGAGAAGCCCCTCTTCGTTGTTTTCGTCGTTGACGATGTCGCGGATGTCCATCCAGACACGACCGTTCCCCTTCTCCATGTCCGTCGTGTCGATCTCCAGGACGCGCCCCGCCTGCTCCACCACGTAGGCGCGGTCATTGCGGTCAGGTCGACCGACCAGCTGCACCGGGCGCTTCATCTCGACCTCGCGGAACACGCGCTTCAACTGGAGCTGCGGGATGGGATTGGCAGACGTCGCCGTGTCTTGACGTGGGGCCTCGGGGCCCGCGAGGGCGGAGAGCAATACGATCGTCGTGGCGAATGGCATTCGCGCAAGCATAGGCCGCGCACAAGCGATCGCATGACGGTGACGGAGTACGCTTGCCCCCATGCGGAATGACCTGATCACGCTGCTGTCCGGTGTCGTGGCGGCCACCGGTTGCGCGCTGGGCACCCTGGGGTGTGACGCGCGACGGGAGCCGTCCCGCACGGCACGCGCTGCGCCGTGTCCCGATGGCGCGCAACCACTGTTCAACGGCGTCGACCTGAACGGTTGGGGCGGTGACGTGGCGGGGTACGAGGCCAAGGATGGTGTGCTGAGCTGCCTGCCAAGCTGCTCGGGTGATCTGGTCACCGCCGAGCAATACGGCGACTTCACGCTCTCCTTTGAGTTCCGGTTGCAGCCTGGGTCCAACAACGGGATCGGCATCCGGGCGCCGTTGAGCGCCAATGCCGCCTACGACGGCATGGAGATCCAGGTGCTGGATGACACGCTCCCGCGCCCTGGGCTCAAGCCATTCCAGCGTCACGGCTCGATTTACGGCGTCGTCCCCGCTCGCGATCGGTGCCTCGCCGCACCAGGGCAATGGAATCACGAGGTGATCGAGGCACGCGGAGACCATGTCGTGGTCACGGTCAATGGCCTGACCGTCGTGGATGCCGACATTCGGCTGGCCAGCGCGAGCGGCACCATCGACGGGCACGGACATCCTGGCCTGATGCGCAAGGCCGGGCACATCCACCTCTGCGGCCACGGCGACCCGGTCCAGTTCCGCAACATGTGCATCAAGGTGACGAGATGATGGGGAGGGCATGACGGAATGACCTTCGGTCACACAAGCGCCCGACGGAGTGGAGCGGGCCTGCGCATCATGCTCGGGCTGGCCGCATTCGTGGTCGTGGTGGCGGGCGTCCACGCCGCGGCGCCGGTGGTCGTCCCCGTCCTGGCGGCGATCTTCCTGGCCACGATCACGGTACCGCCAATCGCGATGCTCTCGTCCCGAGGCGTCCCGACCTGGGCTGCCGCGGCCATCGTGCTGCTGGTGATGCTGGCGGTGCTCGTGGGAGGGACCTGGGCGCTGGCCGGGACGGCCAGAGACTTCACCGCCGACATGTCGCGGTACCAGCAGGCCATCGCCGACCAAGTCACGCAACTGTCCAACAGCATGCGGGCGCACGGGATGAGCGAGCTGGCCGATCGGCTTCCCGAACTGCTGAACACCAGCCTGATCTTTCAGGCGGCGGGGAACATGGCTGCGGGGATCGCCTCGCTGGCCAAGGACCTCTTTTTCGTGCTCGTGGCCACATTGTTCATCTTGGCCGAAGTCGCGACGCTCCCAGCCAAGGTGCGAGCTGCATTCGGTTCCGACGCCGGGCGCGAAGGCCGACTCCGCGGCGTGGTCCACGCCATGCAGCGCTACATCTTCCTCAAGACCCAGACCAGCGCGCTGACGGCCATCTTGGTCTTCTTCCTGCTCCTCGCCTTCGGCGTGCCGTACGCCCTTGCCCTCTCGCTCCTCGCGTTTGGGCTCAACTTCGTGCCGATCGTCGGATCCATCATCGCCGCGGTTCCACCGCTGCTCCTCGTCTTGGTGGATGGCGCGCCGGGCGAGGCGCTTGGCCTTGGCATCGGCTACGCGGCGATCAACGTGGGCATCGGCAACTTTGTCGAGCCGCGCCTCTTTGGCAAGTCACTGGGGCTCTCGCCGCTCGTCGTGTTCTTGAGCCTGGTGGTGTGGGGCTGGATCCTGGGCCCCGTGGGAATGTTCCTCTCGGTGCCGCTGACGATGTTTGTCAAGATCCTGGTGGACGAGGTGGATGACTTGCGCTGGATCGGCATCCTGCTCGGTTCCTCGGCCGCGGTGCGCGCCGAGCCGCTGTCGACGGCCGAGGATGCCGAACGCCCCACATGAGCGACGCGAACCATCCCAACATCCAGTCGCTGAGGCAACGCGCCGCGGCGGTCCGCGAATCGCTGGAGCGGGAGGGATTCGACGTGTCCAGCCACGAGGTCAACAACGGGAACTGGGGGCGGATCGACCTCGACGTGTCCCACCCCGATGCCGCGCGCCAGCCCGGAAAGGTCCAGATCCACTGCAGCGCGAAAGGCAACCTCTCATCGGTACCCCAGGGGCTGCTGGCCTCCAGGATTGCCAAGGTCCTCGGCGTGGCGACCAACGCACCGGGCGGGGCCGCGGCATCGCGGGTCACTCTTGCGGCATCAAGCCGCGCCGCTCGGGGGACGGGGCCGAAGGCACCCGAGGGAACACTTGTGGTGGACTGCTCCAAGACGGGTCACTCGCTGATCGGGCCGACGGAATGGCGTGGCGTCATCCGGCGGGACGGCGCCTGGGTGGAATGCTTCCGGAGTCCGCTCTTCGAGCGGGGCCACAACAATGTCGGCGAGTTCCTGGCGATCGTGGAGGCACTGCGTCGGGTGGACGAGCGTGCCATCGATGCGACCGCGCTCTATTCCGACTCGCGGACCGCGCTGGCCTGGGTGCGAAAGGGGGAACCAAAGTCGAAGTTTGATCCCGAGACGGCGTTTGACGCTTCGTTCGCCAGCGCGCTGCGAGAAGCCGTTCGCTGGGTCACCGGCGGCGGCGCGCGCCGGTCCCGCATCACGCCCGAACTGTGGCCGACCAGCCAGTGGGGCGACATCCCGGCTGACTTCGGTCGAAAGTGAGGGCGGGCCCTCCGACGTGCTCAGTCCAGCGGTACGGTGCCCTGGTCGGGGGCGATCAGCCGGACAAGTTCCTCGTTCGGGATGCTGAGGAAGATTTCGCCAAGGCGAGGTTCGAAGTGCGTGCCAAGCCCTTCGCGCATGATTTGGAGTGCCTGTTCCAACGACATCGCAGGGCGATAGGAGCGACTGCTGGTCAGTGCATCGAAGACGTCGGCGATGCCGATGATCCGAGCCAGGAGGGGGATCGCTTCCCCCGCCAGGTTGTCGGGATAGCCGCCGCCGGCCCACTTTTCGTGATGGTTTCGGATGCCAAGCAGCATGGGCTCCCATCGGGGAACCACCTTCATCATCGCCCACGCATTCGCTGGGTGCTTCTTGATTTCGTCGAACTCTTCCGGGGTGAGCTTCCCGTCCTTCCGCAACACGGCGTCGGGGACGCCGATCTTGCCGACGTCGTGCAAGAGCCCCGCAAGGAAGATTTGCTCGCACATTTCAGGGGACAGTCCGGCTTGGCCTCCGAGGACACGAGCGATGCGAGCCACCCGTTCCGAATGGCCTCGCGTATAGGGGTCCTTCATGTCGACCGCCCGAACGAAGGCGGCCACCGCACCCTCGAAGAGTTGCTGGTTGGCGAGTGCCTGTTCCCGCGCCTCCTCCTCGCGCTCCAGCCCGTGCATGGCAAGCCCGGCGATGTGGGCGATGCTGAACAGGAATCGACCGATCTCATCCAGCGACACGCGCGCGCGGCTCCCCTGCCCACGGTTGTCGGCCACGATGTAGCCGTAGATGCGGCCACCAACCATCGCCGGGGCCGCGCAGATCTCCTCCAGCTGGAGATCCATGACGCTCTGGCCCAGCATGGTGTTGCTGCTGCCGCGCCGCCACTTGAAGGGCTTGCCTTCGGAGGACACCTTCCGCATGAGCGATCGGCTGATTCGGACCTCGCCGCCTTCCACCATGGATCCCACGTTGGCCAGCGGGTGCCACGCATCGCGCTCGATGTTCCCGACCAGAAACGCGACGTTGGCCAGGCCCGTCACGCCCGACAACTCCTGGATGGCCAGTCGAGCCACGTCGTCACGGCTTCTCGCGGCGGCGATATGTCCGGACGCCTCCATCAGAGCGTCCAGCTGCCCTCCGCTCATGCCCTCCTTCGCCAACGCCAGCTCATCCAACTGGGCCGGCGCCGCGTCTGTTTCCACCATGGTGCGGAGCGAACCGATCGCGGACTCTGGGCCTCGGAGAATGAATCGGCAGGGACCGAACGCAAGCGTGCTCCCGTGCGACAACGGAATGATCGTGCCCGGCGTGATGGCCCGACCGTCGATCGTGGTGCCGGATGTCGATCCGAGGTCCGTTACCGCCCAGCCGCGGCCCGTTCGACGGAGCGTCGCGTGTTCTCGCGAGACGGCCACGTTGTCCAGGCGGACGTCCTGCCCTTCGCGGCGGCCCACGCTGAACGTGTCTCGGCCAACGAGGACCAGGCTCGCACCTGTGCCATCGGCCGACTCAAGCCGCCACGCTTCTTTGCTCATGGAGCCAGTATCCCACACCGACTGCAAGAGGTCGATCGGCTTCCCCTAGGCTGCGCTCTCCTCGTTTCATGGAGCACCAACAGCCCCCACCTTGCGCCACGGCCGCCCAGCGCATTCCCTTGCGGACGTTGGGGCTGCGGTTCCTCGCGCTGGGGGCGACGGCATTTGGGGGGCCGGTGGCCCACCTTGGGTTGCTCCGAGACCAGTGTGTCGTCAGGCGGCGCTGGATCTCTGAGCACGCCTTCGCCGATCTCGTCTCACTCGCACAGCTCCTGCCGGGACCAACCAGCAGCCAGACCGCCTTCGGCATTGGGCTGTGGCAGCGCGGTGTCGCGGGCGGGATCGTCGCCTCAGCGTGTTTCGCCCTGCCCGGCGCCGTCGTGCTCTGTGCCGCGGGGCTCTTGGTGGTGCGCGAGCCTCTGATCGCCGAATCGGCGTGGGCGCGCGGCCTGATGGCCTTCGCGACAGCGGTCGTGGCCATCGCCGTTTACGGCATGGTGCGGCGGCTGACCCACGGCAACGTCAAGGGTGGCATTGCGGCGGGGAGTTTCCTCCTCTGTGCCGCGTGGGACGAACCGCTGGCCGGACCCGCGTGCGTCGCGATCGGCCTTGTCGTGGGCGCGCTCCTCTGCCCTCGCCGCCACGTCGAGGCAGCGGACGTTGCCGGGACCCCTCGCCCCGTGCATCGTCTGGCGACTGTGCTCGCCCTCCTGCTCGTGGCCGCCGTCATCCTCCTCCCGTTCCTGCCGACTGTGTCCTCGCTTCCTGATGCCGTGCGGACCCCGCTGGCCTTGGCGCAGAGTGGGTCGATGGTCTTCGGCGGCGGGCATGTGGTGCTTCCCATGATCGAGGCCAGCGTGGTGGAGGAAGGGCTCGTCGGCCGCAGCGACTTCCTGAGCGGCTACTCGCTGGCGCAGGCGCTGCCGGGACCACTCTTCAACATCGGCGCGTTCATCGGTGCGTCCCAGGCCGGCGTGCTGGGAGCCGTGGCCTGCACGATCGCGCTCTTCCTTCCTGGCCTCTGCCTGATGGGCGCGGCCCTCCCGATGTGGAGTCACCTGCGACACAGTTGCCGGGCGAGGCGTGCGCTTGATGGCGCGAATGCCGCGGTGACGGGCGTGCTCCTCTGGGCCTTGGTGTTCCTGGTCATCCCGGAGGCCATCGGCACGAGCGTTTCGCTCGCGCTCGTGGCACTCGGCGCGCTTGGGCTCCTGTGGCATCGAGCGCCGCTGCCGCTCGTGGCGGCCACGGCCGCGGCCGTGGGCATGCTCGTGGGATGCCAGCAGGTTTCGGGGACCGATCGAACGCAGTTCAACATCCTGAACGTAGCGACCGAGTGCGAACTTGGCGACGAGGCCTATGCGGAAGCGACGGCGAAGGCGACGATCATTCACCAGGGTGCCGACGCCGAGCGCGTCCAGCGAGTGGCGGCCAGAATCTTCGAGAGTGCCAGGCGCCGCCATCCGGAGATCGCTCGGCGATTCGCCTGGCACATCGTGCTCGTGCAGGACGACGCCACCGTCAACGCCTGGGCCCTCCCCGGCGGCAAGTGCGCCGTCTACACCGGCATGCTGAAGGTCGCATCAACCGACGATGCGTTGGCAGCCGTGCTGGGCCACGAGGCCGCCCACGCGATCGCGCGGCATGGAGGCGAGCGGATTTCCCAGTCGGTGGCTGGCAGCGTCATCGTCGATGCGGTCTCGGAATCGGCGGGGCTCTCCGAAGGGCAGCAGCAACTCCTGGACGCGGCGCTTGGCATGGGAGGCTTGTCGTTTTCACGGTCGCAGGAATCGGAGGCGGACGAACTCGGGCTGCTGATCGCCGCAGATGCCGGCTACGACCCACGCGCAGCGATCTCGTTCTGGGAAGCGATGTCAGGGCGGGATCGAGGTGGGCGCCCGCCGGAGTTCCTGAGCACCCACCCCAGCGAACGCACACGGATCGAACGACTCCAGCGATTGCTGCCACGGGCACTCCGGATCCGGGAGCAGGCGCTCGCCCGCCAGGCGGCCCTCTCCCCGCCCACCGGAGCGGCGCCGTGAGTCGTGTCGTGTTGGTCGGGTCGTTTGCGCCGACCCTGCAGAAGTTCAGGCTGCCACTGGTGCGCGAGTTGGTGGCGCGAGGCCACGAGGTCATCGCGTGGAGCCCAGACGATCCGGCCAGCGATCATGCCGCCAGGCTGGCGCAGGCCGGGGCTCGATGGGAATGCATCGAGTTCACGCGCAACCGAGCCGCACCGCTCGCTGATTGGCGGCTGGGCCGGCACATGCGGGCCCGACTGCGATCGCTCCGTCCCGATGCCGCGCTGCTCTACTCGGCCAAGCCGATCGTGATTGGCGCACCGGCGGCCCGGGGCGCCGGCGTGCCGCGTGTCACCGCGATGGTGACGGGGCTGGGGTACTTGTTCCTGGGTACGGGGATTCGCGGGTCTGTGCGATCCATGATCGCCCGCGCCGCCTATCGACGGGCCCTTCGATCGTGCGACGCGGCGATCTTCCACAACGTGGACGACGCGGCCTTCTTCGGGAGCGCTGGACTCTGGAGCGGTCTCACGCAGGTGAGCGCCGGCAGCGGCGTCGACCTGGGCGAATACCCGCATCGGCCATTGCCCCCGGCACCCGTCGTGCTGATGGCCGCTCGATTCCTGCGCGAAAAGGGTGTCGCTGAGTTCTTGGCGGCCGCCTCGATCGTGCGCCGCAGTCACTCGACCGTTCGATTCGTCCTCGCCGGGTTTGGCGATGGCGGGCCGGGTGAAATCGACCCGTTGGTCATTCGCGCCGCGTCCCAGCGTGGCGACGTGGAGTTGCTTGGTCGCGTTCCGCACCTCGGCGACGCGTTGGCTCGCTCAAGCATCGTGGTGCTTCCCTCGTGGCGCGAGGGGCTCTCGCACGTGTTGCTCGAGGCCGCGGCCACCGGGCGGGCGGTGGTGACGACCGACGTGCCAGGGTGTCGCGACGCGGTGGTGGCCGGCGAGACGGGGTTGCTGGTCCCCCCGCGCGATGCACGGACGCTGGCCGACGCGATCATGATCCTCCTCGCCGACCCGGCGCGTTGTGCGGCGATGGGGCAGGCGGCTCGGCGCCTGGCCGAGTCCACGTTTGATGCTGCGGTCGTCGCACGATCGCACGCCGACACCATCCTGGGGACGGCGTGAAGGCGTCGAACCGCGCTCAGTCCTCGTCGCCGCGCGCGATTCGCGCACGCTGGTCGGCCATCACGTCGCACACGATCGAGGCGAGCGGGGTTTCCGGGACCCAGCCGAGCAGTCGGCGCAACTTGGCAAGATCCGGCGTCCGGCGCTGCATGTCCTCGAAACCATCGGCATAGGCGCTCTCGTAGGGCACCAACGTGATGGCGCTGTCGCTGCCGGACTCCGCGCGGACCGTCTCCGCGAGCGCGAGGATGGGAGTCTCGTGGTCGGTCCCGACGTTCACGACCTCGCCGATGCTGGCGTCGCAGGCCAGCAGGCCGATGATGGCTCGCACCGCGTCGTCCACGTGGCCAAAGCACCGCGTCTGGAGCCCGGTGCCATGCACTTCGATGGGCTGGCCTCGGAGTGCCTGCCGCGCCAGGCGCGGGAGCACCATCCCGTAGCGGCCTCGCTGCCGAGGGCCCACGGTATTGAAGTGTCGAATGACGGTGACCGGGAGTCCCTCCTGCGCGTGGAGGGCCAAGGCCAAGAACTCGTCCACGGCCTTGGTGGCGGCGTAGGCCCAGCGCCGGACGCTGGTGGGGCCCAGTCGCCAGTCGGAGTCCTCTCGCAGCGGCTTGGTCTCCACCGACATCAGCTTGCCGTAGACCTCGCTTGTGGAAGCCAGGATCGTTCGCACCCTTCGCCGCGCTGCGTGGCGGAGCACGATGGCGCTGCCGTCGATGTTCGTGAGGATGGTCGCGACCGGCTCCTCCATGATCTTTCGCACGCCGACGGCGGCCGCGTAGTGGAGCACCGCGGTGGACTGCTCCACCAGTCGGCCCACCAGGGCCTCATCCAGGATCGACCCGTGGATGAACGTGACGTTGCGGCAGCCATCGATGGCCGCGATGTTCTCCCTCCGGCCCGTCGAGAGGTCGTCCAGGATCGTGATCTCGTGGCCGTCACGGTGAAGTGCCTCCGCCACGTGGCTCCCGATGAAGCCTGCTCCGCCAGTCACGAGGACACGCATTGCGTGAGTCTATGGGTCTACGGCTCTCGCGCCGCGGCTCGCGCTGACCGGATCCCGAGGACCACGATCCATGCCAAGAGTCCCGAGCCCCATGCCGCTCGGCTGAAACCGACGGGAAGCCAGTCCAGGAGCACCAGGAGGCCGATCGCCGCGAGGAATCCGAGTGCGGCCGCCGATCCCGTCCGCGAGAGGATCGCCCTCCATCGCGACGGTGCGTGGCCGGCCGGTTCGTAGACCCCGATGGCGGCATTGGCCAGAAGGCACGCGGCGATCGTCACGGGGAGCAGTCGTCGGAGCACCATCGCCGAGTCGGGCGGCAGCGGAAGCCCAAAGCGAATCGCGTAGCCGGCGAAGGCGCAGAGCCCGACCAGCACGGCGTCCAGGAGCTCGCGACGCAGCGACGAGATCCCGTCGCTCGCACGGGCCATGATGGTTCGCGCCACGTCGCTGGCCGTGCCGGGAACCAGGGCATCCGAGTCGCTTCGAATGGGGACGGCCCGGTCGAGCGACTGCCCCGCGAGCACGGCGAGCACCGCCAGCACGGCCGCCGCCACGACCGGCACCGATTCATCGCGCCACGGCAGCACCGCCATCGCGGACAGCGGCCCCGCCGCCATCGCGGCGATCGCCAGGAGCCACGTCCTCGTCCGCGACCAGCGCACCATCGCTGCCAGCGTGGCCACGCGATGCGTGGTGTGGTCTCGCCCCCCCACCATCGGACTCTGCCCGCGGGCGCTTCGAGTGACCGAGACGAAGGCGGTGTCGGCGAGAGGGAAGGCCAGCAGGAGGACGGACAATGCGAGCGGTGACATCGACTGCACGAGGCAATCGCACGTCGGCCCCGCAGCCGGGCCCATCCATCCCGCGGCGAGTGCGGTGAGTCCCGCCAGCATCGTCCCCAAGAAGAGCGAGCCCGAGTCGCCCATGAAAATGCGGGCGCGGGGTCGATTCCAGACCAAGAACCCGGCGGCCAGTGCCGCGGTGGCCAAGGCCATGAGCGCGACGTCACCGTCGCCCAGCACCGCCGCGACGGCCGCCGTCCCGACTGCGGCAGCCGTGGTGGCGCCCGCCGCGATGCCGTCCATGTTGTCCAGCATGTTGACCGCATTGGCCACGAGCAGGAACCAGGCGTAGGTGAGAGGAACATCGACCCAGGTGATCCCTGTCACGCGACCAAACCCGAGTCCCACGATGGCGATGGTCGCCGCCGCGAAGAGGAGCGCCAGCTTGGTCGCCGGTCGGAACCGAAGCAGGTCGTCTGCCAGTCCCGCGAAGCCCGCGCCGAGCGAGGCGAGCAACACCCAAGCCACTGGAGTGGCTTCGATGGGGAGGCCTTCGCCGGGCCGAGCGGGGAGCCACCCGAGGGGCGACGCGACGGCGACGGCGATCGCCACGATCATCATCGCGACACCGCCGTGGAGGGCGACCGGCCTGTCGTGCCAGCGATCGGCTCGCACCGGTGCCACCGCGCCAAGGGCGCGGGCGAGCGCGGCCACGGTCCCCGTCAGCACGACGCACCCCGCGAAGGCCACGGCCAGCAGCCCCCAATGCCCTTGCAGTGACTGCGACAGGGCCTCACATGCTTCGGAGACGCTCACGCCCACAGGTTACGCGGCCATGGCGCGAGCATCGTTCCAATGGAGGAGTCGGATCGTGCGCTGGCCGTGGGTGTGGACGTGGGTCGTGGGTGTGGACGTGGGTCGTGGGTGTGGACGTGGGTCCGCCGGGGCTCGAACCCGGATGCCCGTGAGGGCTGGGGATTGTAAGTCCCCTGCGTCTGCCGATTCCGCCACGGACCCACGTCGAGCCTAGCGGGCGGAGCCGGTGGTGACTGGCGCGCGCCCGGTACCCTGCAGCGACATGGCCGAGACGGGAACACCTCCTGGCACGTTGGACGAAGCGCATGTGGCACTCGGCACGGTGTGGTTCCTGGTCGCGCGGGCGATGGTGGCTGCGGGCGGCGAGGAGGCGATCCACAAGCAATCGGCAGGCGGCCTTTACGCGCAGGCCGTGTTGGGACTGACGGAAGACGAATGCATCGCTGCGAAGGACCCGGGGCATTGCGCGCCGCTCACGCTCGTGGACGCGGTGTCGATGCTGGAGACCATGCCGTTGGAGAGCGGCGAGAAGTTGCTCACGGGACTCATCATGCTCTCCTTCATGGATCGCCGGATGTCTCCCATGGAGGCCAGGCTGGTGAGCATCGTGGCCAGCGCGCTGGACCTGACGCCGAAAGAGGTGGAGGAATGTTGCCTTTCCGCGCGAGTGCTGGCGGACGTGCTGGCGCCCCCCGGGCTCCGTGACCGATTCCGCGGCCAGGCGCTTGGTGGCCCTGGACCGGCCAAGGGGCCAGGTTCATCATGAGCGACGTGCCCGACAACTTCGCGTTCCTCGATGGCTACGACGGGCGATTGGCCAAGCTGGCTCGACAAGCCGAGGGCTACGTCCACACCGACCCGGAGAGCTGCCTCTTCAAGTTGCGCCTCCTGGTGGAGACGATGGCCCAGATGATGGTGCGGAGCAGCCTTCCGCAACTGAACAGCAACGACCTCGGGGCGATGCTCTCGGCGCTGGAGCGGGCACAGCTGCTGGATCGACGGCAGGCCGACAGCATGCATGCGATCCGTCGGGACGGCAACGCGGCCGTCCACGGGATCGCGGCCCCGACCACCACCGCCATGCGGCGGCTCCGCGACGCCCACGGGATTTCCCAGTGGTTTGCCTCGATGGTCAAGCGTGGGGCCCGCGTCGCCAGGCAGCCCTTCGTGATGCCTGATGCGCCAAGCCCCGAGGCGGCGGCGTCGCAGCGCGAGGCCGATGCGCTGGAGGACCGAATCGAGATTCAGCGCCAGCGCACGCGAGACGCGCTCCTGGTGTTTCGGGACCAGTCGGAACTCGACCTGTGGGTGCCGAGGCTGCGCGCGGAGCTGGAGGCACTTTCCGAGGTGGCCGCGACTGCCGGGGAGACCTCCATCGACGCCGAGACCGTCGAGATCATGATGATGCTGGAGTTGGAGCAGTTGCTGGAACACCCGGTCCTTGGCACCAGTGCCCGGGGCAAGCAGCGCGAGGCCACGGCGGCGCTGTCGCACGTCCGCCGATCGCTTGACGCGCGAGAGTCGGACTACGCGCAGCAGCGTGAGCGCATCGCGCGGTCGCTTCACCATGGCGAGCCGTAGCCCGCCTCGCCATGCGCACCGCAGCGGAGGTCGCAGCAGAGGTCGCAGCAGACACCTCGCCGCAGGCCTCGCTGCCGCGATGGTGGCCCTGCAGCTCGCAGCGTGCACGGCCTCCAACACCGAATCTGCGCCCCCGCCGCCGCCGCTCCGGCTTGACGGCGTGCAGTGGCTGGGGACGCACAACTCGTACCACGTGGCGCCGCCGGTCGGCCTGTATGCGCGGATCGACGAGCGCGCGGTGGCCTGGGACTACACCAATCCACCCATTCCCGAGCAATTGGACGCCGGCGTGCGTGGGCTGGAACTGGACGTCTACGTGGATGACGACGCCCGGTTCGCCACGCCGATCGGCCCCATCCCGGATGCCACGCGGCCGGCGATGGCGAAGCCCGGACTCAAGGTCTTCCACGTTCCCGACCTGGATCAGGGTTCCACCTGTGCCAGCCTCACCGACTGCCTCGGGGACATTGCGGCCTGGAGCGCCGCGCACCCAACGCACCTCCCGATCCTCGTGATGCTGGAATGCGTGGCGCATGATGTGGGAACCCGGGGCGTGCTGCATTTCACCGCGCCGTCGCCCTGGGGCGATGCGCACCTGGAGCAGCTGGAGGCCACGCTCGACAGCGTGCTGGGCCAGGATCGACTCATCACGCCGGACCTCGTCCGCGGCGAGGCCGCATCGGTCGCCGAGGCGCTGCGCACGAGTGGCTGGCCTTCGGTTGAGTCGGTCCGGGGCAAGGTGCTCTTCGTGATCACCAATGATGCTGACGTGATTCAGCGCCAGCTGGCTCGGCGACCCGGCCTGCGCGGCTCTCCGTGCTTTGTCGAAGTGGACCTGGATGCTCCCGAATGCGCCGTCCTGGTGCTCAATGACCCCCAGGGGCAGCGCGACGCGATTCGCCGCGCCAGCGACCGCCATGTCCTCGTGCGCACGCGCGCCGATGCCAACCTGGAAGAAGTGCGCGCCGGGACGACATCGCGTCGGGACGCCGCGCTGGCCAGTGGCGCCAACGTCGTCTCGTCGGATGCACTGGCGGTGCTGCGCGGGAGTCGCCAGGAGGGCGCCGGGGGCTACTCGGTTGGATTCCCAAATGGTGCGACCGCGCGCGTTCACCCACGATCTGGTCGGGCGGATGCGGGACAGCCACTGGTGCCGTGAGTGGCGTGCGTGCCGTGAATGACTGCGGTGATCGCGGCCAGCCGGAGTTCCCGTCTTGGGTCAGCGAGCGCGGGCGCCGGCGGCCTCGAGGGCCGGGGCTGCGGGGAAGTCGACCTCGGTCTGGTGGACGTGGTTGTAGAGGCCGGTGAAGGTCATGGCCGTCGCTTCCGCGATCACGGCGATCGCCGCGCGATCATCGAACCCAGCCCCACGGAACGCCGCCAACTCCGCGTCAGTCACGAATCCCTTGGAGTGGAGGATGTGCCGAGTGAAGTCGATGAGCGCCTGCTCGCGTGGCGTGGCGCCTCGCCCCTGGCGGATGGAGATCGCATGGCCACCATCCAAGCCGGCCCCGGCGGCGATCTTGGTGTGGGCGGCGAGGCAGTAGTCGCAACCCATGAACTGTGCCGTCGCAAGCGCGACCGTCTCCAGCTCGGCCTCGGTGAGTGCCTTCGACTGCTTGATTGACCCCATGAAGCCGAGGAATCCCTTGAAGATCTCCTCATTGGCCGCCAGTCCACGGAAAATGTTGATCGGCGGGACGCCCCCGGCGAAGGCGGGATGGCTGGCGGGTTCGACGGCGGCAAGTCGTGGCATGGTGGCTGGATCTTACGGCCGGGCGACGGCGCCCCCGGCCAACGCTCGGACGTGGCCGGCCACGTCGTGTGCGCGAATCACGGCAACGCCCTGCGCGACGGCGGAGACAGCGAGCGCGATGCTCGGTTCGTCGCGCGCCTGCGGGTCTGGGATGTCGTATCGCGCACCGACCGAACTCTTGCGGCTGACCGAGAGCAGCACGGGGAATCCGAGCGCCACGATGCGGGCGATGCCGTCCAGGAGCGCGAAGTTCTGCTCCACGGTCTTCCCAAAGCCGAAGCCAGGATCGAGCCACAGCCGCTCGCGCTGGACGCCCAGCCCCAGCGCCCGCCGCGCGCGTTCCTCCAGCCACTCGGCGACGTCACCAACAACGTCGCCATCCTTGTATCCGGGCGGATGCACGTAGCGATCACTCCGGGAATCGGCGCCCGGCGGGGCGAGTCGATGCATGAGGACCAGCCCGCAATGGTGACGCGCGGCCAGTTCCATCGTTTCGCCCTCGTCGCCTGCGGCCACGTCATTGATGATCGAAGCACCGGCCTGGATCGCGGCGGCGGCGACGACGGTCCTGGTCGTGTCCACGCTCACCGGCACGCCACAGCGACGCACGATCCCCTCGATCACGGGCGCCACTCGATCGATCTGCTCGGCGTCGCCCACCCGGGCCGCACCGGGACGTGTGCTCTCGCCGCCGACATCCACGCACGACGCCCCGTCCGACGCCAACCGGACCGCATGGCCGATGGCTTGCTGCGAATCCATCCATCGCCCACCGTCCGAGAATGAATCCGGCGTCACGTTGACGATTCCCATCACCCCGAGGAACCGCGCGCCTGGCCCCATGGTGCTCACTCCTTGGTCGTGCCCTGGCCGCCGCCCACTCCCGGCGCAGGCGCGTCCACGCCGAGGCCCTCGGGGGGAAGCGCTGCGCCCGGTGCCGTGGTGATCGCGTCAAGGCTGAGCGCCAACACGCTGGCCGGCACGACCGCGACGGCTTCGACGCCGCCGCCTCCCACCTCGGCCGCGACATAGACGGGTTCCGTGCGAGTGGAGATGCGATCAAGCGGCCCGCCGTTGCCGGCGCCGCCAAACGCCCCGGCCACCTGCCGGACCACGCGCGACAGCTGTCCGATGCCGATCACGCCCGTCAGGTCGGCGTCAAGCGCCGCCATCCTGGCCAGCGCCCGGATGACGCTCTCGTCCGCCAGCGACTCGCCGTTTCCGCGGGCGGCGTCCGTCGCTCGGCGGAACACGTCGGGGCGTCGGCTGAAGGTGACCACGAGCGCGTCGGGCGTGGCAGCCGCGAAGCCCGTCATCCCCTTGCTCCCAAAGATGACTCGCTTGCCCATTTGCATCATCGCGTCGGCCGCCACCTGCTCGGTCGAGGAGGAGTCATCGGCATCGGCGGCATCCTGGAGTTCGCTTGGTCCCAGCGGCACTTCCTTGACCGTGAAGGCCGCGGCGGTGCCGACATCCTTCACCTCGCTCTCCGCTTCCCACGTTGATTCGACCCTCATCGCCCCGCGGATTCCGGCCATCGAAGCCACGTTGGCGCGCATGGCTTCCAGCATCTGGAGGGGTTCCGTGCACCCCACCACCAGCGAACTGTCGTTGAGGACACCGCCGGCAAGGACCCCAAGCTTGCTCGGATACGCCGCCGCCTGCACCCACTTCACTCGCTCCGCTTCCTGCATGAGCCACGGCGGAGTGAACTGCGCGCCTGGGTCGACCAGCCCGAGCACTCGCTTGAGCGCCGGCGCGCCGCCGAGCCCGGTCACGTCAATGCTCAGCGCGATGTAGGGAGCCGCTTGCGGGAGTCGGTCCAGTGCGCTCGCCGTGCGCTCGCCCCCCTGCAGCAGCGCGGCAAGCGGGCTGCCCGGCGTCGCCATCATCGACCACCGTAGCACCACCCCCATCGGGTCGATGTCGACGCAGGTCACGGCGCCTTGGATTCCATCACCCAACGAGGCCAGCGCCAGCGCCGCCTGCCGTGCCGATGCGTCCAGGTCGCCGGGCAATCGCGACTCAACGGCGGATGGTGCCGACGCCGGCGTGGCCGTGACGAAGATCACTTCGCTGTCCTGCACGTGCTTGGCACGTCGAGCGCCAGCGGGACCGGCGCTGGGCAGCGCGAGCGGCACAGGCGGAATCACGTACGACTCCACGAGCGCCGCGTCAGTGCCCCACACCAGGTGTTTCCCGCCGCGGGCGTCGACGGGCTCGCGGCGAATGAAGAACTCCCGCTCCCCGCGTGTCACCACCACCAGGCCGTCGTGGCCAGCGACGGGCTTGGCGCCGCCGATGTCAAGGAGCGGGCCGATGGGGTCGACGCCATCCTGGAGCGGCACCAGCGCCATGATGGTTGGGGGAGTCCCCGCCGAAGCATCGGGCGCAACGGCGTCGGCGGCCGCGGCCGGTGCGGACGCAGGTGCGGGTGCTGCGGCCGGCGCTGGCACCCACGCGACGATCGACCCCGATTCGTCGAAACCAGCCGGCAGCTCGAGGTAGGCCTGCAGCTGGTCCATCGGCCGGCCGATCATCGCGGTCTCGGGTCGATTCATCCGGGCGAGGCACTCCTCCAGCCGGCGGTTCGCAGCGGCAAGATCCGGGACGATGAGGGCCATCTCGACGTCCGGCGGAATCCGAGACATGGCATCCGCCGCGGTCTCTCCCATCGCCCACGCCCCAGCGGCGGGAATCGAGAGCACCACGGCGAGGCCGATCGATGCGAAAGAGTGGAATCGATCGATGGTTGGCATGCCGTGATCCTAGGGAGCGGGACTCGTGGGGGCTGGAGGCGTGGCACCTCGCGAGAAAGTGCCAACGAGCTTGGCTGTGGCGAGCACGTGTCCATCCATCGCCTTCTCCAGTTCAGCGGCACTCGCCCCCTCCTTGAGATCCAGGACGGAATCCAGCGCGTGGAGCGTGAACACGTAGTTGTGGTTTCCGACCCCCTCGGGCGTCGCGGGGCCGAAGTAGCCACATCGCTTCTTGCCCCACGATGTCTGGCCTTGCCGCGCGCCCGCGGGGGCAGCAAGCTCGCGATCTCGCTTGAGTCCCTCGGGAAGCCCCGTGGCCTCCACCGGAATGTTCCAGATCACCCAATGCACCCAACCTCCCTTCCGCTTGACATCCGGGTCGGCACACACGATGGCCAGTGACTTGGCTCCCTGGGGAACATCGGACCACTCCAGCGGCGGCGAAACGTCCGACCCTTCCACCGTGAACTGGTCCGGAATCCGATCGCCATCCTTCCAGGCCGATGAGTGAAGCGCCATCGACACAACTTGCCGTGCCGATGCCGCAAGGACGGCAAGCGGGGCCGCGCACACGACGCAGATTGCGATGCGGCGATTGAATTGTCTCATGTGAGGGAGATTATCAGTAGGTTTGTGCGGTCATGTTGATGTTGCCTGTTGCCATCGTCTCACGCTGACGTCGCGGTAGGATGCTGACGCAGACATGGGGGCCTTCCACACACTCCTTCGATCCCCGCTTCGCATCCTGCTGGCGATCGCCATCGACATGACGTGCGCCGCACTGGCGCTGCTCGTCGCTGGCTTCCTGCGCTTGGGCAGCGTGACGCCGATCATCGAGGACTATCGAGGGCTCCTCTGGGCCTCGCTCCTGATCGTTCCCGTGAGTTTCTGGGTCGTGGGCCTCTACAGCCTGATGCTGCGTCGATCCGGCATCGAGATCTGGTGGCGCTCGCTCGCCGGGAGCGCGCTTGCGACGATGGCGGCGGCAGCGTGGATCACCTTCGATCGCGGCGCCGTCGATGGCGGCGTGAGCAGGATGGCCATCGTCGGGTTCGGGATCAACTTGTCGATGGCGGCTGCGTCGACCAGATTTGCCGCACGTTCTCTCATTCGACGATTCATGGCACCCGCCCGTGAATGCACCCTGATCTATGGGGCCGGCGTGGCCGGAGAGATGCTGGCCGCGGACCCTCGATTCCGCGTCGTGGCCTTCATAGATGATGACGCCACCAAGTGGGGACGGCGCATCGACGGAGCCGCCGTGCATCCCCCGCACGAGCTGCCGGAAATCGTGCGCCGACTGCAGGTGGCCACGGTCTTGATCGCCCTGCCATCCGCCAACGTCACGCAGCGCCGGACGGTCTTGCGTCGCCTCGGTCACCTGAGCGTGCGCGTGCTCACGGTGCCGATGCTGGACGAGATCCAGTCCAGCCAGACCGGTCTCTACGCCATTCGCGCGGTCGGCATCGGCGAACTCCTCGGCCGCGCCCCCGTGGCGCCTGACCGAGAGCTGCTGGAGATCGCCATCGCTGGCAAGAACGTGCTCGTGACGGGCGCGGGGGGCAGCATCGGGAGCGAGCTCTGCCGGCAGATCCTCCGGTGGAACCCACACCGGCTCATCGTGCTGGAACAGAGTGAATTCAACCTCTACCAGGTGACCTTGGAACTGGAGCAGCTTCGCGCTCGCAAGACATCGACCGGCGGTCAGGGGTTCGAGATCGTTCCGTCGCTCGGCTCCGTGCTGGACGGCGTCAAGGTCCGCCAGTTGATGGAGGCGAACAACGTCTCCACGGTCTTCCACGCCGCGGCGTACAAGCACGTCCCGATCGTCGAGGACAACGAGTGCGAGGGCGCGGCCACCAACGTCCTGGGGACCATGCGCGTCGCCGAGGCGGCCCAGGCCACGGGCGTCGAGCGACTCATCTTCGTCAGCACGGACAAGGCCGTTCGCCCCACGAGCATCATGGGCGCCACGAAGCGGATGGCCGAACTTGTCCTGCAGGCCATGCACGAGCAGGCCGTGGCCGGCGGCGTTCGCGGCGCCGCGCAGCACACCCGGTTCGTGATGGTCCGGTTTGGAAACGTGCTCGGCTCGAGCGGCAGCGTGATTCCGCTCTTCGAGAAGCAGATCGCGGCGGGCGGGCCGGTGACGGTGACCCACGAGGAGATGACTCGATACTTCATGACGATCCCTGAGGCCGCCGAGCTCGTGATGCAGGCTGGCGCACTGGGCCAGGGTGGCGAGGTCTACGTGCTGGACATGGGAGAACCCGTGAAGATCGTGGACTTGGCGCGCCGGATGATCGAGCTCAGCGGGCGCGCCGTCCGCTCCGCGGATCGACCCGACGGCGACATCGAAATCCAGTTCACGGGGCTCCGGCCTGGTGAAAAGCTCTTCGAGGAGATCGCCATCGGCAACGACGTGGTTCGAACCACTCACGATGGCATCTTCCGGGTGCAGGAGGCTTCGTTGGGGTGGGACGCGCTTCGTCGATCCCTGGACCGGCTCGAAGCAGCCGTGGAGCGGCAGGACCGCCTGGAAGTGCGTCGCGTGATCCGGGAAACGGTGACGGAGTACCGACGCGAGGGTGCGGTCACCCCCGTGAACTGATCGGAATCGACGTTTTTTTGGTCGATTCTGATCAGCCCACTGGGGGAGAGTCCCCGCGATCAGTGTCAACTTGAGGAAAATTCACGGCGGCGGTGGCATCACGGCGGAATGCGGGATAAGTTGGAGCCATCAAGCCCAGGCGGGCCACTGAGTCCCCTCATTGTTATCAGCCATGAAGACCACCACTGCCATCAGCGTTCTCACCATCGGCGCCACCGCCCTCTTCGTCGGACAGCTCTCCAGTTCAATCGCTCCGACCGCATTCGCTCGGCCCGATGATGGCGGCACCGCCGGTGGGCCTGCTGGCGACGAGTGCGCCACGGCTTTGACCGCGGTGATGGGCGCCAACGCGTTCAGCACCACCGCCATGACGCCAAGTGCCAGCCCGCCCTCGAATGGGAGTTGCGTGTACCTCGACTGGGGCAACAGCAAGGATGTGTGGTTCACGTGGACGGCGTCCGAGGACATGGACCTCTCGATCAACTTGTGCGGCAGCAGCTACGACACTTCCCTCGTTGTCTATGAGGGCAACTGCTCGACGTTGATTGCCTGCGACGACGATTCGTGCGGGGGCAACTACGAGTCCGTCATCCCCTCGCTCCCCGTCACGGCCGGGACCCAGTACTACATCCGGATCGGAGGCTGGCAGGCTGCCTCCGGCTCCGGCACGATGACCCTCGAAGCGGGCAGCGGCGGCGGTGGCGGCGGCGGTGGCAACGGTCCCGATGTCATCGTGGGCGACCTCCCCAACATCAGCAAGTACGGCAGCGTCACGAGCGGCGGCCAGACCATCATGGCGTACGCGATCGGCACGACCAGCTGCAACATCGGAGATGCCTTGTTGGATTGGTTCGCCTCGCCGAGCAACCTCCACCCATTCATCCCGCAGAACATCCACCGCATCAAGGACGGTCGCATCGAGCACATCGGCCAGAGCTGGGGCAAGCACGGATTCACCGCGCTCCAGGGCACGGTCTGCGGCTCGTGCCAGGCGTCCAGCAGCGGCACCTGGCTGGGAATCGGATGTTCGGACCCCTATTCCTCAGGCCTCAACGGCAGTCAGAGCGGCTTGGGAACTCGATCCGAGGTCAATGCCGCGACGGGCATTTTCCCAGGCACCTACAACCAGGGAATGCCGTCGGCTCCGGCCACAATCGGGCGTCGCGTGCAGGTGAATGCGAATGACCTGAACCCCGCAATGAACGCCGGCGCGACTTACCTGATCGAGGCGCAGTACATCCACTCCGGCGATGCCGCGGCGGGCAACGACGACAACAACGCGTCGTGGCGATCGTGCTCGGTGGGAACGCTCACCAGCGGCGCGTACTCGATCTCGCTGACGGGCTCGACGCACCGGCAGGAGGCGGCCATCGAAGCGTGGAAGGCAGCGGTCCCGTCCGTGACGATCACGCCGGTCGATGTGGCTGGCGACGGCCGGTTCTTGGTCGGTTACAACGCCACGGACAACGGCAACGGAACCTGGCGCTACAACTACGCGATCCAGAATCTGAACAGCGACCGGAGCGGCAACTCGTTCTCCGTGCCGGTGCCGGCGGGCGTGAGCGTGACGAACGCTGGCTTCCACGACATCAACTACCACTCGGGCGACCCGTACTCCGGCACCGACTGGACGATCTCCACCAGCGGCGGCGCCGTGACCTGGACCGGCGGGAACTACGCCACCAGCGCCAACGGCAACGCGCTGCGCTTCTCGACCATCTACACCTTCTGGTTTGATGCCAATGCGGCGCCCGCGACGGCGTCCGGCACGCTTGGCCTGTTCAAGCCAGGTGCGGAGCCGAATGTCTCCGTGGCCGTGCTCGGACCGGAAGGTGGCGCTGGCAATCCCGCTGATCTCAACGGCGACGGCATCGTGGACGGCCAGGACTTGGCTTCGATGCTGAGCCAGTGGGGCCTCTCGGGCTCGGCGGCCGACATCGACGGCGACGGCAGCGTCGGCGGCGGCGATCTCGCGGCGATGCTGGCGGCGTGGGGCTGAGCGGCTGGGCGGCTGGGCCCTCGCCCCGTGAATTGATCGGATTTGACGTTTTTTTGGTCGAATCTGATCAATCCAACGCGTTCGATCCCTTGCTGGAAACATGCCAAGCAGTGAGAGCACCTGAGGCCACGCAGTATCGCATGAACTTCGTGTCTCTCTCGTTGCTCTTCGCGCCGCTTGGAGTACTTTCTGTAGAGAGGGTGGGAGCGGGGATGAGGAATCTCTCCATGAACACCTGCTCACGCATCATCACAACCGGCGCTTCGCTCGCGATGTGCGCCGCGTTCACCACCTCGCCGACAGCACATGCCGACGAGTTCGTCACCTACGAGGCCGGCGCCACCCTGGGGATGCCGTTTGGCGTCGGGTCGGGCATCTCCAACACCGACTTCTTCCTCGCCACCGACGCTCTCAGCGGCGTGTCGATCGGACTGAGGGCTCGCCAGCGCTGGCAGGACAATGTCTCCTTCGACGGCAACACATACTTCGTGCAGCCCGGCTACAGCGCCATCAGCCAGGGCAGCTCCACGATGAGCCCGTACGCGTGGTGGAACTTCGACTTTGCCGTGTATGGCGGCGGCATCGGGCTTGGCAACGCGTTCATCGTGATGCAGGTGGACTTCGATCCCGCCGACGGCACCAGCGTTGGCACGACGGCCCAGATCCCGTTCAACTATGTGCCCGGCGCGCCTCTTTCGGGTCCCTACCTTGGCTCTGAGAACATGGGGTTCGACTACTGGAACAGCCAGTTCGGGCAGCTCTTTGACCCGAACGCGCTTGGCAACTACACGATTTCCCTCGGCATCCAGTGGACGAGCGGCGAGTTCGCTGGCCGGGTGGTGACGAGCGACATTTTCGTGCAGGTGATCCCCGCGCCGGCTGGGATGGCGTTGCTCGGGCTGTGTGGGCTCGTGCCTTCCCGTCGACGGCGCTGACACGGCCGCCACGGGGGCGACGGGGGCGGCGGCTTGGCTCCACTGGGCGCGAGCGAACTCAACCCCAGTTCGCGAGCACGATCGCCAGATCGCTGGCACCGATGAGGCTGTCGCCGTCGAAGTCTTCCGCGGCGCGGATGCCGCCACTTGACTGCCCCCACCGAGACAGCACCGCGCCAAGATCGACCCCATTCACGGAGTCGTCGCCGTTGACGTCGCCCGGAGCCAAGACCTTGGCAACATAGGGCTGACCATCGAACCCGATGGTGAGCAGAATGCTTCCCGCGGCATTGGCATCGATGGCCCGATAGCCGCTGAATGGCGGCAGGGTGGCCGGGTTCACGACGAGGGATTCAAACCGAAGCAATCCGTCGTCGGGCGACCAGACCATCGGCACCGGCGTGTAGATGTCGGTGTGCGCCTGCGCGAGCATGAAGTCGGCGCGCGGGGCGTCGATCACTTCGACGCCGATGAACGAACCGGCGGGGAGCGGGATTTCCTGCGTGGCCTGGCCGGAGGTCGCGTGGAACAACCTGGTGCCGCTTTGCAGCGTGCCGAAGATCTCCCAGCCAAGCGGGCCGGCACTGGACGGATTTCCGGCGATGTGAGTGGCCCAGCTGTTGGTGCCGATAGGGAGCAGCGGCACCGCGGCGGTCGTCAGCGCACTGTTCGGCCACCATGCGGCACGGCCGTTGGAACCGCCCACCACCGTGCCGTCGATCGCCACGTCAAGGCCTGCCGTGGTCGTGCCCAGCTCGGCGGGCGCGAGAAGCGTGTACGACCCGTCGGCCTCCCAGCGGAGCCCGCGGTACTGGTTGTTGACATACGAGTTGCCGACGGCCTGACCGGACTCGTTCACCGCTTCGACCGATTCGCCCCACCCCTCGGTGATGCCAAGGAACTCCACCACGCCCGCGGGGGTCGAGCGCCACGCGTTGCTGCCATCGGCGGCGCCGAAGCCAACCGCCCAGCCGGAGTCGCTGCGGTCGTAGGCGAGGATGGCGGTCGATGCCGCACTCAGGACGATGGGTGCAGCGTTTGGTGATGCGATCGCCGTGGCGGAAGTGCACGTTCCCGTCACCGGCGGGCACCAGTCGCCCGCGATGATCATCCGTCCATCAGGCAACAGTGCGAGTGGCTGCGTGAAGTCAAAGTCGCCGCGCAGGTACTCCACGACGGCGCCGTCGGGGTACCAGACGAACGGTTCAGACCCATACGCCACCTGCCCACAGTACGACTCGCCCGCGACGCGGCCGTCGGCCAGGAGGAAGTGCACATGCCAAGGCGCCTGCCCCGAGCTGCACGGATGGACGGAGCCAACAACTGGCTGGAGCAGGTAGCGCGGAGGCGTGGCGTGGACGGTGAGCGTGGCGGCGCCAAGCGATCCTGACGCAGTGATGCAGAGCATGGCCCGTGAGCAGGCGGACGCATCGGAGCCGGAGCGGGCACGAGCCCGGGCGCACTCCGAGCGTTGATCGGTGTTGGGCATGCTCCACAGCGTAGCCCACCTTTCGGGCCGCGCCATGCGAGTGGCGTGATTCTCGAGGCAATCGCGCCTTGGTGCGGTTGGTTGTTCGAGAACAACTCGAATATCCCACCGCCTCAGGTGCCTGGTCGCAATCCAAGAAACGCAGCCAGGGCGCGCACCTCGTCGGGCGAGCAACGGTCCAGGAGGCCCGGCATCATGGGGCTCCCCGGCCACACGCGACGCGACTGGATGTCCGAGGCATCGATTTCGCGGGCCGCGTCCGGTGCCAGCAAGCTCTCCATCACGATCACGCGCGCGGGAGACTCCTCGACGATGCGACCGACGATCACCGACCCGTCGCGCATCGTGACCTCCGTAAATTGGTACTGGTCACTCACCGTCGCGGCGGGCTCGCAGATCGCGCGCGCGAGATCGTCGATGGAGAATCGGCCGGCCAGCGTGGTGAGGTCCGGCCCGCCCACGCCGGAGGCACCGCCGACGTCGCCTGCACGATGGCACGATGCGCACAGCGCGGCGACGAAGAGTTCGCGGCCACGGGTGAGTTGCGCAGCGCTGGGCTCGGCGCCGCTGCTCGAACGCATCGCCGCGGCGAGCGACGCGGTGGTCCATTGCTGTCCCGGACCTTGTGGCGGGTGCACGGAACCAGATGCCTCGATCGCTGCGGGCGACGACAGCCGCTCAAACTGCGCGCGCTCGGCGGCCGTCATGGGAATCGACTCGCCCGCCTCCTTCCTGATGCGCTCGATGAAACCAGCGTAGGAGTTGCCACCCTGCGCGCCAGCGTGCACTGCGAACCACGCGGCGTATCGATCGCGAAGCGGCCCGTTCCATCCCACGCGGGACAGTCGAATCGCGGCCATGAGGCGAATGTCCTCCGTGGGCGGGCGCGTGCGAGTGGTTCTCTCCACATCGCGGCCATACTGCGCATTTCGCGCGACGAGCGCGGCCTGCGCGGCGTCATTCGATGCGACGGCCGGCGTGCGGGTGCCCACAAGGTCCAGTGCTCGAGTCACCACCTCACGACTCTCCGCCGCGACGAGGAGTTCCACCAGTTCGCCGTCGATCGCGGGGTCGCGCGCGGGGAACAAGGGCTCCAGCACCCGCCGCATCACGAGCGCGGACTCCGTCGTTGGCGTGACTCGCGCACAGGTCACCGCGATCGCACGCAAGGCATCAGCGCGGTCGTCTCGCGGGAGCTCAGCGAGCGGCATCGATAGCAATCGCGCCCGCGCAGCCTCCACCTCCTGCGACTCTCCGCACCGCGCGAGTGCGAGGCAGGCCCGGATCGTGGCGCGCGGGGTGGCTCGATCAGGCGACAACGCCCACGCACCCCAACGCGACGCCGCTTGGTGCTCCAGCGCGATGCGAGCGGCGCCGCGGATGGCTGGATCCTCGGAAGCGAGCGCTGGCTCAAGCTGGGCGAGCAATGCCGGCATGTCCTCTGCGGGCTTGTGGAGCGATTCGAGCTGTTTGCGCTGGGACGCCTCAGCCGTTTCGGCGGCGGGCGCGGCGGCGACGCCCACCTCACCGCCCGTCCACCTCAAGCGCTCGATCGCACTGGGCAATCGACGCCCACCCGTCACGACATACATCGCGCCATCCGGCCCCGCGACCGCGTCCACCAATGGAAGTGGCGAACCCGTGAGGAAGACGGTTGGCTCCGCGTTCCATGTTGCGCCGTCGGGCGTGAGTGCGCACGCATACATCGTGCCGAAGGTCCAGTCCAGGAGGAAGAGGCTGCTTCGCCAGGGTTCGGGAAACTGAAGGTCATCGCTCCACAGCACGCCGCACGGTGAGCCGGGCCCGATGTCCACCACGCTGCCAAGCGAATCGGGGTACCAATCGCCCCACTTCCAGGAGCCGCTGCGCCAGCCGAAATCGACCCCGCTCACGACATGGTTCACTCGCGTGGGTCGATACCAGGGCATGCCCATGTCCCACTCCATGTCGGCGTCGTAGGTGAATGCTTCGCCGTGCGGGCCGAACGCGAGATCGACCGGGTTGCGAAAGCCGACCGCGACCAACTCGCGTGCGTCGCGCGTGGGATCGAAACGCATGATCCATCCACCCGGTGCGGTGAGGCCGACGGCGTGGCCGTTGGGATCCCACAGTCGCTTGCCAAGTCGATCTTCGGCAAAGACAAGCGGCACGCGCGAACCCGCCGGTCCCGGCATGTCCGTGTGGTTCCCAGCCGCGAGCCAGATCCAGCCATCGGGACCGACCACGATCTGGTGCGGTCCGTGTTCGCCCATCTGTCCGGTGAACTCGCACCAGATCTCCGGCATGGAGAACACGCCGTCGCCCTCAGGATCGCGCAGTTTCCAGAGGCCCGCGGGTTGGTCAGCCATTGCTCCGGTCACGGCGAAGAGGTCGTTGCCAGTGAAGGCCAGGCCCTGCACGCTTCGGAGTGGGCACGGTGTCCCGTCAGTCAGCGGAAGGGATTCGGTTGGAGGCGGGGACCCAGGCGCGGCCCCAGGCGCGCCGCGGCCCAGATCGATCCGCACGATCCCCGCGTATTGCGCGCCGGTGAGGATGCGTCCCTGGGGATCGAATGCCAGGCACACGAGGGAGTCGTCCCCCGCCGGAACACCGTAGACCTGCTCCACGACGAAGCCCTCGGGCGCGGCGATCCCGCGCGAGGCGTCGCCGCCGGTGAGGGGAATCGTGAGCGGGCGGGGACGGGAAGTGCGGTCCATCCCGTTGGATTGATCGGAATCGACCAAAAAACCGTCCGTTCCGATCAATTCACGGCGATGACCCACCAGCCACACAGCGGACGGCACCAGGAGCACTGACAACGCCACAGCCCCGATCGCCAGCGATTGAAGGGGTTCTCGACGAGCAGCGTCCGTTGGCATGGCTGACAAGCGTAGGACTCTCACCCTGATCCCGGAGCCCGTTGAATTGATCAGATTCGACCAAAAAAACGTCGATTCTGATCAGCCCAACCGGGGGGGACGGACGGGGCGACCACGCCCTACACCCCACGCCCTACGCCCCACGCCCCACACCCTACACCCTGAACTTCGCCAGCTCGGCGTCCAGCGTCGCCACCGCCCCGCGCATCCGCTCCGCGGCGCCGGTGAACTCGCTCAAGCTGGTGACCGTCGTGCGGACATTGCCGCTCAGGCTGGCCATCGCGTCGCTGATCTGCTGCGCGCCCACGGCCTGGCTGTTCATCCCCTCGCCGACGGTGGTGAATCGCTCCTTCATTTCCGCGACGCCGTCGATCACGCCGCCAAGCCCAGCGCTGATCGACTCCATCTGCTCCACGCGTCGGTGCACTTCGGCAGTGAACTTGTCCATCTCCATGACGCCCGCCGTCACGGCTCCCTGCATGGCCGCCACCATGCGTTCGATGTCCAGCGTGGCCTGCGCGGTCTGGTCTGCGAGTCGACGGATCTCGCGTGCGACCACCAGGAAGCCTCGACCCGCATCGCCGGCCTTCTCGGCCTCGATCGCGGCGTTCACGCTCAAGAGGTTGGTTTGGTCAGCCACCTTCGTGATGGCGACGACGATGCTGGAGATGTCCTGCGTGCGATCGTTGATCGTGGTGAGGCGCTCCGAGATCGAGGCACTGCTCCCCGCCAGCGACTGCATGGCGCCTCGCATCTCTCCCAGCCCATCCCGCCCGGCGACGGCGGTCTGCGCGGACTCGTGCGCCGCGCGCTGGACATCGCCCATCGCCGACACCAGCTCCGTCTGCGTTGCGCTGATCTCGCGCACGGCCGCGGCCACCTGCGCCGTGGATGCGCCAAACTGCTGCACCGTGGACTCCTGTGAACGGCTGGTCTCCGCCACCGTCTGGCAGGTCTCCCGCAGCGCCGCCGTGCTCCCGGCCGCGTTCTTCACGAGGCCGCCGATCTTGGCGACGAACGCGTCGACCTGATGGGCGAGCCGACCGACTTCGTCGTTGCTCTTGAGCCCCAACCGAGCGGTCAAGTCAGCCTCGCCCTCGGCCATCGACTTCATCCGCAGCGTCACCTGTTCCATCGCACGAAGCACTGACCTGAATGCCAGGTACGCGACCAGGGCAAGCACGCCCAGCACTCCCAGCCCGAGGCCCAGCGACCACACCCTGCCCGACTCGACTTCGGCGCCAGCCATGGCTTCCTTCTCAGCGATGAGCGACCGCGCGGCAGCGACAGTCTGCTGGATCGCCTCGCGGTGGGCGATGAACAGCGGCTCCATTTCCTTCACCAACACGGAGCGCGCGACATTTGGATTTTCCGCGGCCACCGCAGGAATGAAACGCGCCTGAGCCAGTTGGAAGTACTCCTCCGCCGGCTCGTAGGACGTGTGGAGCAGCTGCTCCACCAATTTCGGTTCGGCGCGCTCGGTGCCATTGCGTCCACCCTCCAGTTCCCTCGCCCAGTGCACCTGCCGATCTTCAAACTCGGACCGACACTCCTCGAAGCGCTCCAGGAGTTGGTCGCGGTCTGGTCCCGGTGGACGATCGATGATCCGGTACGCCAGCAGGTGCGCCTCCACGATGAACTTGGGTGGCGGAAGAATGTCCGCAACGATGTCCTGCCCCTGCACCACCTGGTGATAGAGCGGCCCATTGACCATTACATCGTCCATGATCGAACGGGTTTTCCATGTGACAAGCGCAAATCCGGCGATCAGGAGGATTCCAAGCGCAGCAAATTTCTGGCGAAAGGTCATGGGGGCGGCATCGTAGGGGCGGTCGGGGCGCTGCGACCAGCCGTTGCGTGCCGACTCTCGGCCGGATTACTGGCATCGAGCGGATTTCATGGCACAGTTTCTTGGACCATCATGCTGAAACACTCCCACCTACCGCACCGCCGCAGGATTCCGGCGTGCCGAGCGTTGCTGATCGCCGTGCCCGCGGTCGCCTGTGCGCTCGCGGTCTTCGCCCCCACGCGAACCGCCTCCGCCGACACCACCTACAGCACCTTCGCCTGCCCGTGCGGCGAGGCGGCGACGATCCAAGGGGTGCGCGGGATCGCGGGCTCCTCCAGCGTGTACATCTGTGGTGCGCTCGGTGACGCTGCGGCTCCATCGAGCGCCTTCCTCTACAAGGGCCCGCTCTCGGGTGGCGGCGCCGACGGCGTGTGGACGGAACTTGTGTTTGCTGGCGCGGGTGTGACCGATGTCACGGCGACCTCCATCTATGGCCCCGCCGATGGCCCCGGCGACCTCGTTCGCCTGGTCGGCATCTACCAAGCATCGTCCACCGGCAGCCGCAACATCGGGTGCCTTTACAGCGGGCCCGACACAGGCGTCGGGGGCGTGTGGACCACGATCACCCCGCCGCACCCCAACTACAACAATTGCTTCATGCACAGCACGATGGGGCAGCTGGCGATCGGCAACTACGACATCAAGGGGCTTGCCACCGGCTTCGCGTTCGTCTACGACATCGAGACGCACCAGTCGTGGGACCTCTCCTATCCCGGCGCCGACGGGACCACCATCTACGGCATCTGGCAGGACGATGCCGAGCACTACACCATCGCCGGCGGCTACCACACCTTCAAGCCGACCGAGCTGAGCCAGGCCTTCATCTGCCGGTGGAATCGAGTGACGCACACCGCCAGCGACTTTCGCAGCTTCAGCGCGCACAACCAGCCGGCCGCCAGCGTCGTCACGCACTTTGAGGGAATCAATGGCAACGAGTCCGGCGGCTACAACTTCGCCGCGGACTGGGTGAGCGTGGACGGTGGCTTGGGGGCATCGCTGGTCCACCTGCCGCGCCTGCCAAACGGGACGCTTGGCGAGGCCGCGTGGGCTGACATCGCGTACCCCGGAGCCGAACTCACGTCGGCCAACACGGTCATCGGCACGACGGTCATGGGCATCTTCGTGCCATCCGGTGGCTCCGGGTCGATGTCCTACGTGGCAACGGTCGTCCCGAGCGGCGACACCTGCGCCGCCGACCTCAACGGCGACGGCGAGGTGAACGGCCAGGACCTCACGCTCTTGCTCACCTCGTGGGGCAGTTGCGACGGCGTCGGGCCGTAGCCGTAGCCGCGGCCGTTGGGCGGATGGGAAACTACCGTTTTCCTGTCGATTCTCATCATTCCAACCGGGGAACCCATTGCTGTAACCTGCCCGCCCCGTGACACGCGCACCACTGCCCCTGCCGCAAGCACCCGGCTTCCTTGAAACGCGCCGCATCGACCGCTGGTGGATACAGCCCACGCTCGTCTTCCTCGGCTTTGGCGCTTTCATCGTCTACTCCACCTGGGCCGCCCTCCAGGGGAACAACTACTTCACCGGCGGTCCGACGCACCCAGGGGCCCAGCAGCTGCTCTCGCCGTTCTACTCCCCGGTGCTGTGGGACGCGGCGGGGCTGCACTCGGGCCACGCCTGGTTTGGGCAGCAGCCCGCGTGGTGGCCGTCGTATCTCCTCTTCTCCCCGGCCCTCTTCATCCTCCCGTTCCCGGGCCTCTTCCGATTCACTTGCTACTACTACCGAGGCGCCTACTACAAGGCATTCTGGGGAGATCCCAGCAACTGCGGCGTCGGTGAACCGGGCTTCCGAGGGACGAAGTATCGCGGCGAGCAGAAGCTCCCGCTGATCCTCCAGAACGCCCATCGCTACGCGCTCTACATCGCCATCCTCTTCATCGGGATCCTGGGATACGACGCGTGGGTGTCGCTCTGGTCGATCGATGCCGAAGGCGCCAAGCACTTCGGCATCAGCGTCGGCTCATTGGTGCTGACGATGAATGTGGTGCTCCTCGGTTCATACACCTTTGGCTGCCACTGCTGGCGTCACCTGATCGGCGGCCGGCAGGATTGCTTCTCGTGCCACAAGCACCAGCACGCCGCGTGGAAGCGCGTCTCGTGGCTCAACCAGCGTCACATGCTGTTCGCGTGGATGAGCCTGTTCTGGGTTGGTTTCAGTGATGTCTATGTCCGCCTCTGCTCCATGGGGATCTGGACCGATTGGAGGATTGTCGGATGAGTGTGCCCGAAGCGATTGTCCACGAACACGATGTCATTGTGATCGGCGCCGGCGGCGCGGGCCTGCGCGCGGCCATCGAGGCTTCTGCGGGCGGCGCCAAGGTGGCCGTCATCTGCAAGTCGCTCCTCGGCAAGGCCCACACGGTCATGGCCGAAGGCGGCATGGCGGCCGCGATGGGCCATGTCGACGACCGAGACAACTGGGAAGTGCACTTCTCGGACACGATGCGCGGCGGCGGCTACCTCAACAACTGGGTGATGGCGGAACATCACGCCAAGGAAGCCCCAGACCGGGTGCGGGAACTGGAAGCCTGGGGCGCGGTGTTTGACCGCACCAAGGATGGTCGAATCCTCCAGCGGCACTTCGGTGGCCACCGGTACCAGCGCCTGGCCCATGTGGGCGACCGCACCGGCCTGGAGATGATCCGCACGCTGCAAGACCACGGCGTCCACCAGGGACTTGATGTCTACATGGAGATGACGGTCGTGGCGCTGCTCACGTCGGGCGGTCGCATCGCTGGCGTGCTTGGCTACGACCGCGAGCGCGGGCGCCTTCGCGTCTGGCGCGCCGGTGCGGTCATCTTGGCGACCGGCGGCATCGGCAAGGCGTATCGAATCACCAGCAACTCCTGGGAATACACCGGCGACGGCCAGGCGCTGGCCTACGAGGCCGGCGCCGAGATCATGGACATGGAGTTCATCCAGTTCCATCCCACCGGGATGGTCTGGCCGCCCAGCGTGCGCGGACTCCTGGTGACCGAAGGCGTTCGTGGCGAGGGTGGTGCCCTGCGCAACAGCGAGGGTCGTCGCTTCATGTGGGACGACATCCCCGAGGCCTACAAGAATCAGGTTGCCCTCGACGAGGAAGAGGCGTGGCGGTATGTCTGTGGCGACAAGAGCGCGCAGCGCCCCGCCGAACTGCTGACTCGCGACCATGTCGCCCGCTGCATCAACCGCGAGGTGAAGGCTGGACGCGGCTCGCCGCACGGAGGCGTCTTCCTGGACATCGCGTGGATCAAGTCGCGAGTGCCCAACGGCGAGGAGCACATCAAGAAGAAGCTCCCATCGATGTACCACCAGTTCATGCAGCTGGCCGGCGTGGACATCACGAAGGAAGCGATGGAGGTCGGCCCGACCACCCACTACTGCATGGGCGGCGTCCGCGTCGATGGCGACACGCAGATGTCTTCCGTGCCCGGCCTCTTCGCCGCGGGCGAGGTGGCGGCTGGCTTGCACGGTGCCAATCGACTGGGCGGCAACTCCCTCTCGGACCTGGTGGTCTTCGGCAAGCGCGCCGGCGAGCACGCCGCGCGCTGGGCCAAGGAACACGGTGCGGCTCCCGTGGACAGTGCGCAGGTGGAAGCGGAGACGGCTCGCGCGCTGGCGCCCTTCGATCGTCCCAACGGCGAGAACCCCTACGCGATCCAGAGCGACTTGCAGGATGTGATGCAACGCCTGGTCGGCATGGTGCGGACCAAGTCGGAGCTGGAGGAGGCGCTTGGCCACCTGGATTCGCTGCGAGCTCGTGCCGCGAAATGCGGCGTGTCGGGTCACCGCGAATACCACCCCGGCTGGCACACGGCGATCGACCTTCGGAACCTGCTCCATGTGAGCGAGATGATCACCAAGTCCGCGCTCCTGCGGCCCGAGAGCCGAGGCGGCCACTTCCGCGAGGACTTCCCCGCCAAGAGCG
This sequence comes from Planctomycetia bacterium, assembly GCA_005776885.1. Lineage (GTDB taxonomy): Bacteria > Planctomycetota > Phycisphaerae > Phycisphaerales > SM1A02 > SXOD01. Next base: position 23,008 of record SXOD01000052.1, on the reverse strand, counting down.
AGGAGTGCACCGGGTTCAACTTGGTGGCCAGGCGTGCCGATGATGGCTCGATGGACATCGACCGCCGCCAACGGGCACCCATCCGTCCCGACCTTCAGGCCATCATCGAGAGGATGAAGTAGCCATGTCCTCGCACTCCCATCCCGTCACTGATGCGACCGCCACTCGCCCCGTGGAGTTCAAGATCTGGCGTGGCGACGCCAAGGGCGGCGCCTTTGAGCAATACACCGCGCAAGTCACCGGCGGCATGGTCGTGCTGGACTGCATCCACCAGGTGCAGGCCGAGCAGGCTCCCGACCTGGCGTGTCGATGGAACTGCAAGGCCGGCAAGTGCGGATCGTGTTCCGCCGAAATCAACGGCAAGCCGTCGCTCATGTGCATGACGCGCATGGACACGCTGCCCGCCGACCAGCCCGTGACCGTGGAGCCGCTGCGCGCGTTCCCGTCGATCCGCGACTTGGTCACGGACGTGAGCTGGAACTACGAGGTCAAGAAGAAGATCGTCCCCTTCAAGCCTCGCGAGCCCGACCGCCCGGACGGCACCTGGACCGTCTTCCAGGAGGATGTCGAGCGCGTCCAGGAGTTCCGCAAGTGCATCGAGTGCTTCCTCTGCCAGGATGTCTGCCATGTCTTGCGCGACCACCACAAGCACGACGAGTTCATCGGCCCGCGCTTCCTGGTCTACACCGCTGCGCTGGAGATGCACCCGCTTGACACCGCCGACCGCATCGCGGACCTCAAGGAGCGCGACGGCATCGGCTACTGCAACATCGGCAAGTGCTGCACCAAGGTCTGCCCGGAATCGATCACGATCACCGACAACGCGATCATTCCGTTGAAGGAGCGCGTCGTGGACGAGTTCTACGACCCGATCACGCGGCTGCTGCGGATCTTCAGGCCGAAGTAGGGGGCGGCCCCGCCGTGAATTGATCGAAATCGACCAGAAAATGGTCGAATCTGATCAATTCACCGAGGGGGCACGCGGTAGATCTCACCGTTGGCCAGGCGAACGCATCAACCCGCCACCGGCTCGAGGAACTGAAACGCTTCGCCGCTGAACAAGCCTCGATCGCTGAGCTTGAGCGCGGGGATGGCCAATAGCGCACCCGTGTCACCGGCGCACTCACGCTCGGCGTGAGCAGTGACGTTCAAGCCGGTCGGCTCCATCGCCTTGTTCGCTGCCATTCGGCTCGTTCAACCGAAGATTTCATCTGGCAATACCGGGTGCCAACGCGACCCGTTGAGTTGGAATAGCTCGAGACGTTCTCTGCGTTGCCACTCTGCCAAAACGATGGCCCTCGCTTTGTGGTGCCTCGCGACTTTCTTCAAGCGGGCAACGTCGTCTGCTGTCGGACGGGGAGCGGCACCACCCTTCGTTTGGATCAACACGATCTCGAACAGATCGCCGCGCTTGAGCCCCGGACTGTCTCGGCGGTGATCCTTCCGGATCGCGATCAGGTCGACAATGCCACGGGATTCGGATTTCGCCCGCCCTCCGAAGTCCACCAGGTTCCACTTGGCACCGTTGCGCCGGCTGTACGTGACGAGCCACTTCGTCATCGTCCGCGCCCACTTCGCGGTGTGGTGCGCCTTCTTCCCAGGGCTCATTCCCTCCAGCGCGTGCGTCATGGTCTTGGCAGCTGACACCGCGCTCAGGGGCGCGCCGCTTCCGGCGCGTCCCCTGCAGCACCTTGTTCGGCGTGCCCGCCAGTTGTGAAGTCAATGTGATCGACCTCATGAGGAGCGATTGCTCTGCTGATCGAAGCGCGGAAGCGGGTGAACATCCGCACTAATCAGACCCTGCTCGGGCACGCACATGTTGAGACGACCATGATCTACACACACGTCGTCGCCCCGTCATCTCGCGGCGTATTGCGAGTGCGCAGCCCACTTGACTCGCTGGTAGCCGTCGCGCGACGAATGACACGCACCGCTGAGCCATTGTGGCGAATCGACTCTGCCACCCACCCGCAAACACGACCGCCGCCAGCAATGCCGGCGGCGGTGTGAAGGTGGACCTGATCGGGGTTGAACCGACGACCTCTTCCATGCCATGGAAGCGCTCTCCCAATTGAGCTACAGGCCCGGGGGTACTTGAATGTCGCGGTGGCTGGGGGAGCGAGCGCCACGCGTGCGCGCGATCGACCAGCCACCGAACGTGAAAGCATACCCAAAGTGCCTGGTGATCAGTCAACCCCTTGAAGCGGTGGCTTTTTGACGATAGGCGTGAAAAGGCCACCGTTTCAAGGATGTCCCGTCCAGCCATCGAGCGGTCCCTTCCCCCAGCCGAACTGCGCTGTACCGTCCCCCCATCGTGCCCAGCGCCGGAGTCCCCCAGCCCCAGTCCACGCCCCAGCACACGCGCCACCTCACGCAATCCCATCGACACGAACGCGGCGCGGTGCTCACCGCCATCGCTGCGATGGGGCTGGCGTCGGGCATCCCCTACCTCTTGGTCAACGACGCGATCACCGCGTGGCTGGCTGATGTGAAGGTGGACATCACATCCATTGGACTGCTGGCGCTCTGCACCCTGCCCTATGGACTCAAGTTCCTGTGGGCGCCGCTCCTGGACGCCGTGCGAGCGCCGATCACAGGGAGGCTGGGGCGTCGCCGCGGGTGGCTGGTGCTGGCGATGGTCGCCTGCGTGGCACTCACCATGCTCATCGCGTGGCGAACGCCGCCAACACGCGAGGCCGTCCTGGCACTGGCTGAACAGGGAGCGCTGAGACCCATCCTGCTGTCAGTGGCCATCGCGACTCTCGCTCTTGCATTCTGTTCGGCCACGCTCGATGTGGTTGTTGACGCCTATCGCGCCGACTCCGTGGACGCGCAGTCGCTTGGGCGCGGCGCAAGCCTTTATGTCGCCGGATGGCGCGCCGCAGTCATCCTTGCGGGCTCCGCGGTGCTGATCCTTCCGGATCGACTCGGCTGGCCGCTCTCCTACGGACTGATGGGGCTCGTCCTGCTTGTCCCCCTCGTCGCCACGCTGTGGGCAACCGAGCCAACGCGCGGCGGTGCACCCGGATCGCTCAAGCCCGGATCGCTCAAGCCAAGGTCATTCAAGCAAGATGTGCTGCTCCCGATCACCAACCTGATCGAGCGATTCCGTTGGCGCACGATTGCGCTCATCATCTTCGTGCTTGTGTATCGATTGCCGGACCTCTTCCCCGGCCGGATGGTCATGCCGTTCCTCATGAACGAGGTCCACTTCACCAAGGACGAAATCGGACTGCTTCGACAGTTCGGAGGGGCGGTTGTCACGATCGCGGGAGCGCTCCTTGGCGGCTCGCTCATCGCACGATGGGGCGTCGCGCGCTGCCTGTTGCTCTTCGGGATCCTGCAGGCCGCGAGCAACGCGGGCTATCTCCTGCTGTGGTGGTCGGGTCACTCGATTCCCGCCTTCATCGCGGCCATCGCGATCGAGAACTTCTGCAACGGCCTGGTGGCCAGCGTCTTCGTCGCGTACCTGATGAGCCTGTGCGATGCCCGCGTGAGCGCGACGCAGTACGCGCTCTTCACGGGGCTCATGTTCGGCGCCGCCAGCATCGCCGCGAGCCCAAGCGGGTATGTCGTGGAGAGCCTGGGATGGGGAGGCTTCTTCGCCGTCTCGGTCGCGCTGGGGCTGCCGGGAATCCTGATGATTCCGCTGGTGGCGCGATTGCCCTCGACGACCGCCGCGAGCACCGCGACCACCGCGAGCGCCGACACACCGTAGGAAGCCCCCGCCTTCGTCACTCAGGCCAGCGCTCAGGTCAGCACTCAGGCCAGCGCGCCGACGAGCTGGTCCTTCTGGACCCCGCCGCCGACGAACTTCTGGGTGACTTGGCCGCCCTTGAAGACCAGGATCGTTGGAATCGACATGATCCCGTACTTGACCGCCACATTGCGCGCGTGGTCCACATTCACCTTGCCCACCTTGGCCTTGCCGGCGGTGGCGTCGGCGACTTGGTCGATGGTCGGTCCGATTGCGCGGCACGGCGCGCACCATTCCGCCCAGAAGTCCACGAGGACCGGGACGCTGCTCTGAAGGACATCGGATTCGAAGTTGTCGTCGGTGAACTCGAGGGTGTTGGCGCCGGCCATGGTGGGTCGATTCTCTTAGGTCAGTGGTGCAGGAACTGCGGCGGTCGGTGAACTGCGGTTGCAGGCGAACAGGTGTTCTGGATCCCCCCACGACGGCGGTCGCTGGGCGGGGTGGGGATTCTAGCGGGGGCAGGATCGCGGTCCCAAGCGGTCCCAAACGGCCCAAGCCGTCCCAGACCATCCCCGCGAGCCCGCGAACTCGCTGCATCCATTCCCTACGATGCCCTCGTGGACGACACGCCGCGCGAGATTCTCAGACTGCAGGCGAGGCTCATGGCCGGGCGCCCGATCGACGAGCGTGTGGCGCGGGTGTTCCGGTGGAGCAGCGATGTGCTCAGGTCTTCCCGAGAGGCCTTTTTCGCGCGCGAGCGTCAGCGGCGGCCCGGCGTCCGGGAGGGCCAGCTGGCCATCGACTGGGTCGCCTTTCAGTACGGGATCCATGTGGCACCGGAGTTTGCTAGTCAGTACGAGGCGCAGCGCGAGAGCGATTCGTCGTGAGCACCCACAACTCCTCTCCTTTGGTCCTTCGCGGCGACTTCGGTGAGGTGGCGGCCGACTTCTCTCGCGAACTGACGGCCCTCGGACTCGAACACTGCATCGTTGGGAGCGTGGCCAGTTCAATCTATGGGATGGCTCGGGCGACAGCAGATATTGACTTCGTTGCTGACATCCCGGCCAACCAGGCCGTCGAGTTCATCGATGCGCTCGCGCCGATCTTCCATGTCGACTCGGACACCGTCGGCTCTGCCATCCGCGCCCGAGACTCGTTCAACATCATCCACCGCAAGCACCTCATCAAGGTGGACTGCTTCCCGGTGACGACCCTCTTCGATCGTGAGGTCCTACGGCGAAGCGCCATCGTCGACCCCGGGATCCCAGTCTCGTCACCGGACGACACCCTCTTGGCCAAGCTTGTTTGGTTCCGGCTCGGCAACGAGGTGAGTGAACGCCAGTGGGCCGACCTCCTCGGGCTGGCTCGATCTCGTGACCCGGAGGCCGATTGGCTCCCCGTGGAGCGGCACGCCGATGAGTTGGGCGTCCTGGACCTGCTTCGTCGCCTCCGTGACAGTGCTTGACAGGGCTAGCAAGGGCTTCTGAGATCGTGGGAGAGACCCCCCCTGTCCCCCACCAGCCCCCGGCGACAATAGGCACATGCCCCGACGCGAAAGCGGACACGGAAGCGGCCGAGACCCCTCGGCCCGCGAGGTCTTCGAGGTCTTGGTGCGCGAGAACGCGGACCGGACGATGATCTACATCCGCAGCATCACGCGAGGCGCGGCCGAGGCGGACGATGTATTTCAGGAGTCGATGCTGGTGGCGTTCCGGCGGCTGGGCGATTTTGACCGCTCGCGTCCCTTCGGCCCCTGGGTCCGGGGCATCGCGGCTCGCGTGGCACTGGCCCGCGCCCGGCGCGCCGCGCAGCAGCCGATCATCGACCCGTCGCTCCTGGACGCCGTGTCGTCGCAGATGACGCAGTGGGACGCCATCGACCGAATCGACTTCGAGTCGGTGCTGCAGAAGCTTCGAGCGTGCATGGATGCGCTGACGCGGGACCAGCAGGAGTGCGTCCAGCTGGCCTATCGACAAGACATCCCGATGCGGGAAGTCGCCGCGGCCCTTGGCGCCAACGAAGAGACCATCAAGAAACGATTGCAACGTGCGCGGGCTTCGCTCGCCGAGTGCCTTCGCGCCCACGGAGCATTGGCATGAACGACCAGCCGCAAGACTTCCCAGACGCGCCAGTCGCCCACGACGCCGACGACGCCCACGCCCCCGAGCACGCCCTCATCCGCGGCCTCATCGCGCACGACCCATCGGCGGCCGCACACGATCGTCGGATGAAGGCGCTTCACGCGGCACTCGCGCAGGACTCGGTGGAGTCCACACGCGCCCTCCGATTCTCGCTGGAACGATGGGCGCCGATCGCACTCGCCGCCGCCGCGCTCATCGCGCTTGCCCTCTTCGTCCCCCAGCGCGAGACCAGCGCACGCGAGCAGTGGGATGCACTCGCCCGGTCGGAAGGCGCGGCCGGCTCGGCACGCTCGGCGAATGGCACGACCATGGTCGAGCGCTGGGCACTCACGCTCTTCCCGCCGGCCATTCACGAGGATCGACCCCCGCTCTCCGGCACGCTTGAGGTGCTTGATGACACGCACTTCCTCGTGACGCTCACGATGCCCGACGGCAAGGTGGTGACATTCGCGCGCGATGGCGACACCGTGTGGCACTCCGACCGCACGGACTTCGTGAGCTTCCAGATCCCCAGGGGCAAGGGATTCCCCGCGCCGGTATGGCTCGCTCAGCGCGACGGCACGCTGCTCGTCGGCGCGCTCGGCTCAATGCTGGAGCGATTTGATTCTCGGTACGCCATCGCGGAAGTCGCCGATTCCACGCAGCCCGGCCTTCGTTGCCTGGAAGCCGTGCGCGCGGTGGATGGCGATCAACTGCCTACGGCCGCGCGACTCTGGGTCGACGGCGACGATCACGTCCAGCGAATGGAAGTGGAGTGGGATGGACCTGCGCGCGGTGCGGCGGGCGCTCGTGATCCACGCGATCGACGAGGCGACCGTGCCCCTCCGCCACCATCGCCAGCCATGCCAGGCGGTGCCCCGGGTCGAATGCTGGGCGGAGCGTTGGGCGGAGTGCCGGCTGGAGCCCCGAGCCGCATGGTGTTGGAGCGCGCGGGCGCCGTGGAGCTGGCACCCGGCCGCTTCAGTGCACCAGCCAACGCACGACCTTCGATGGTGCCCCCGCCGCCGGATCGCTCGCGTTCGTAGTCACTCAACCGTGACGCGCTGGCGCGGGAGCGTCACTCCACCGTGACGCTCTTGGCCAAGTTTCGCGGCTTGTCCACGTCCTTGCCGCGCAGCACCGCCGCGTGATACGCCAGCAACTGCAGCGGCACGACCGTCACCAGCGGCTGGAGCGCTTCGGGGACATCCGGGACGAAGATCGTCTCCTGCGCCACGCCCGCGACATGGTCGTCGCCCTCGGTGGCGACCGCAATGACGTGGCCTCCGCGGCTGCGAACCTCTTGGATGTTGGAGAGCACCTTCTCGTACTGGCTGTTCTTGGTGGCGATGAAGACGACGGGCATTCCCTCCGCGTGGATGTACGAGTTTTTCTTGAGCTTGAGCGGGCCTTCCAGCGCCACCGGATAGTTCACGCCGCGGCCGAGGAAGAGCCAGTTCTCGCGGTCGACGTATCGGCTCGCAATGGCCCGGACCTGGTCGCTGGCCAGGAGCGTGTGCTCGATGGCCGCAGGAATCGCGTACATCGCCTCGAGATAGGTCTTGACCACGTCTTGCGAGAGGAAGCGACGACGCCCCATCCACAGCGCGACCATCGCGGCGACCATGACCTGTCCCGTGAACGCCTTCGTGCTGGCCACGCCGATCTCCGGGCCGACGCGCAGGTACACGCCCGCATCGGTCTCGCGGGCGATCGTGCTGCCCACGACATTGACGATGCCCAGCGTTGTCGCTCCGCGACGCTTTGATTCGCCAAGCGCCGCCAGCGTGTCCGCCGTCTCGCCGCTCTGGCTGATGAAGAGCGCGATCGTGCCCTCATCCACGATCGGGTTGCGGTAACGGAACTCGCTGGCAAAATCGTGCTCAGCGTGGATCTTGGCCAGGTCTTCCAGGAGGAATCGAGCCACCATCCCAGCGTGCAGCGCGGTCCCCTGCCCCATCACGATGACGCGACGGGCGCGGTTGAGTTCGCGCTCAAACCCCGTCAATCCACCCAGCACGATTTCGCCGCTGGCCAGGTCCACGCGCCCGCGCAGCGTCGTGCGAAGCGACGCTGGCTGCTCGTGGATCTCCTTGGCCATGTAATGGTCAAAGCCACCCAGCTCGATCTGCGCCAGGTCGATGTCCAGCTCGCGAATCTCCGGCGTCCACGGCGTGTCGTCCAGCGTCGCCGTCTTGAACGCGTCTCGCGTGAGCTTGGCCACGCAGCCATCGGCCAAAGTGAAAGCTTGCTTGGTGTGCGCCACGATGGCGCTGCCGTCGCTGGCCACCACATACTCGTCGTCGCCGACGCCCACGATGAGCGGCGAACCCTTCCGGGCCACCACCAGCGTGTCCTTCTCCTTCTCGCAGATGGCGGCGATCGCGTACGCACCGGTCACCTGCTTGAGCGCACCCTGCACGGCGGCCATCAGGTCGCCCTTGTAGAGGTGGCCGATGAGGTGCGCGAGGACCTCCGTGTCGGTCTCGGTCCGAAAGGTGTGTCCGTGCCCGGTGAGCCAGGTCCGCAGCGACGAGTAGTTCTCGATGATCCCGTTGTGGACGATCGCGATGCCGTGGCCCATCGCCTCGTCGTCGCGGTGCGGATGGGCGTTGTTGTCGGTGACCGCGCCGTGCGTGGCCCACCGGGTGTGCGCGATTCCCAGTGTCCCCTCGCACCCTCCCAGCTCCTCGATCTTCTGCTCCAGGGCGGCCACCCGCCCCACGCATCGTTCACGCTTCAGGCCCCCGTCGATCGCCGCGATCCCCGCGCTGTCGTAGCCTCGGTACTCAAGCCGCTTCAGTCCCTCAATGAGGATGGGAGCGCACTCGCGCTTGCCGATATAGGCCACAATGCCGCACATGTCTTGGTTGTCTCCTGATCCACGACCGCACGAGTGTGCGGATTCTGGTCGGTACTTCTACCGCACGATGCCGGTTCGCGCGAAACCGCCCGAGGTGCGCCGATAATGAACGACACCGTTCGGGACGAGAAGCGAGCAATCCGCCGCAGGATGCGGGAATCGCTCCAGTTCCTCACTCGCGCGGAGTGCGAGGCCGCGGGCCAGTCCATCGCCGCTCGACTGGTTGCTGCCGGAGCGTTTGCGCCAGGCGTCGGTCCGGATCCCACCATCGCGTGTTTCGCGAGCCTCTGGGACGAGCCGGACACATCGCGAATCATCGACGCCGCCTGCCGCACCCACACCCGCGTCGCGCTTCCGGCGATGGTTCCGGGGGACGAGCTTCCCCAACTTCGGCTGGTCACCCAGGCCGACGTTGAAGCTGGGATGGGTCGATGGCACCGCGATGCCATGGGGGTCCCCGTGCCGGGCGGCGAGGTCGTGGCGAACCGCGAGGTCACCCTCGTGCTGATTCCTGGCCGCGCGTTCGATTCCCGCGGCACCCGCGTCGGCCGCGGGGGCGGCCACTTCGACCGATTCCTGGCGGAACTCGCACCCGGCTGCCGCCGCCTTGGGATCGCATTCGACTTGCAGGTGGTGGCGACCCTTCCCCGCGAGGTCCACGACCTTCCCGTCAGCGCCGTCGTCACGCCCACCCGCTGGATCACCGCGACGGCGCTGGGTTGATCGACCCCGCCCCGGATCGTCCATGGTGGCGGATGGACGTACATTTGCAGTCATGTCGCTGCCAAGCCAGACGGTCCGTTCAGGACGCAATCGCCGCATGATGAGCAATGTCGTCGGGCGACGTCGAGGGGACTTCCCCTGGATGATCGTGATCGTCGTTGGGGTCGTGCTTGCGGCGGTTGCGGCGCTCGCCTTCTGGCGCGGGTGGATTGGCGGCGGCCTCGTGAAGCAGGTGAACAGGCCTGCCGCTGCGCAGTCGAACACGACGGTGCCTGCCACCGTCGCTGCGGCCCCGACCCCGACTCCGGCTCCAACTTCGACTCCGACTCCAGTCGCCCCTCCGGCATCCCCTCCGGCATCCCCTCCGGCAACCCCTCAGGCAACTGCCCCGGCGCAGGGTCCATCGCCACGATCGGCGGCGGCGCCCGCCCCAACCACTGCGCCCGCGCGCACATCGACCGCACCGTCCGCCCAATCCACCCAGTCCGCGACACCTCCAACGCCAGCCGAGCTCACCGCGAAGGTGAACGCAGCGGTAAACACGATCGGGCGCGATCCGGTCGCCGCGCGACGTGAGCTCACGGCGGCGATCGACACCCGCGCTCTCACGGGGACGTCGCTCGCCGAAGCACTTCGGGGAATCGAACTGGCCAACTCACAACTGCTCTTCGCGCCGGTCGTGGTCGCGGGAGACCCGTTGGAGACGAGTTACACGATCAAGCCCGGCGACAGCCTGGCGAAGATCGCGCGCGCCACCGGCATGAAGGCCGACTGGCGACTCATCCAGCGGCTCAACAAGATCAAGGATCCCGGCAAGATTTCCGTCGGCCAGAAGCTCAAGGTGCCGCTGGGCACCTTTCATGCCGTCGTCCATCGCGAGGCCTTCCGCATGGACATCTACCAGGAGCACGGCGGCGAGCGGGTGATCGTGGCCACGTTCCCGGTCGGGCTCGGCGAGCGCAACGGCACGCCATCGGGCATGTTCAAGGTGCGCGCCAACAGCAAGCTGGTCAACCCGGAGTGGCGCAACCCTCGGACGGGGGAGCACTTCTCGTCAGGTGATCCCAAGAACCCGATCGGCGACCACTGGATTGGCCTTGCCGGCGCCGAGGAATCGACCAAGAACTTCCTTGGCTACGGCATCCATGGAACCGTGGAACCCGAGAGCATCGGGCAGAACGCGTCGATGGGGTGCGTGCGCATGAATGCCGACCACGTGGCGTTGGTCTACGAACTGCTGACCGAGGAAGGCAGCACGATCGAGATCCGGCCCAACTGAGACCAGTCCATGACGCTCCTCGATGCCAGGCCGCACATCGCCCTCACGATGGGCGATCCGCTCGGGATCGGGCCTGAGGTGGTCGCCAAGGCGCTCGTCGACCCGCGCGTGCGCGCGGCGGCCCGGCTCGTGGTCTACGGGCAGAATCACGTGCTGCAGCTGGCATCGGGAATCTGCGGGATCGATCCACTCTGGTTCCGCGTGGCAGCCGACAGCGCGCGCGCGCGCGGCCCGCTCGCGCAAGAGCCGGTGCTGCTGGATTTTGATTGCCCCGACGCGCTCGCCGAGGGTCGACCCCAGCCGACCAAGGCGGGCGGCCTGGCCAGCAAGACATTTGTCGAGGAGGCGATCACCGATGCGATGCGCCCGCTGGGCGATCCGCGCCGAGTGGATGCCATCGTGACGGCGCCGATCTGCAAGGAGTCGTGGGCGCTGGCGGGGTATCGATGGCCAGGGCACACGGAGCTGCTCGCGTTTCGAAGCCACGCACGCCACCACGCGATGGCGTTCGTGTCCCCGAAGCTCCGTGTGGCGTTGGCAACCACGCACATTCCGCTCCTGGCGCTTCGCGACGTGCTGACCATCGGCGCCGTGTTCACGCCGATCGACCTGGGCCACCAACTGTGCCGCTCGCTTGGCGTCCCGCGCCCTCGCATTGCGGTGTGCGGACTCAATCCGCACGCGGGCGAACAAGGGCTCTTCGGCGACGAGGAACATCGGATCATCCTCCCTGCCGTGAACATGGCTCGCACGCAGGGCATCGACGCCCATGGCCCCTTCAGTGCCGACACCCTCTTCGTCGAAGCCGTGCAGGGTCGATGGGACCTGGTCGTCGCGATGTACCACGATCAAGGGCTGATCCCCGTGAAGCTCCTGGACTGGGAACACGCCGTGAACGTGACGCTGGGGCTGCCGTTTGTCCGCACCAGCCCGGACCATGGGACGGCGTTTGGCATTTCCGGGACGGGCAAGGCCAGCGCCTCAAGCCTCATCGAGGGCATCCTGCTGGCCGCGCGCATGGCCTCCATCTCCCGGAACCCCGGCGAATCGGCTTCCAGGACGATCATTTCGCCCGAACGCTTGACCCCGCCACGACCCGATGCAGACTTAGGATGACGACTCGCCCCGAGGCCGACATGAACATCCTCGTCCTCAGTTCCAGCCTCCATCCCAACAGCCGAAGCCGGGCCATGGCACAGCGCGGGTTCCTGCACTTGATGGCGCAGCGGCCGCACGGCTGCCACGCCACGTGGCTCGATGCCCGCGACTTGGAGCTCCCGCACTGCGACGGCCACGAGGCGTGGGCGCACGAGGGTTCCGCGCGACTTCGCGCAGCGCTCGACGCCGCCGACGGCATCCTGCTCGCGTACGGCGTCTACAACTACGCCGCCAGCGCCAGTGCGAAGAGCCTCCTCGAACACGGTGGACGGTCGTGGAGCGCGAAGCCGGTCGGCATCGCGGCAAGTTCCGGCGGCGAGGGCAGCCGTATGGCCGCCATGAACCTGGTGCATCCGTTGATGCTCGACTTCCGCTGCCCGATCGTGCCCCGGCTGGTCTACGCGTCGCAGGTGGCCTTCGACGGCACTCGCATCACCGACGACGACGTCGCGCGCCGCATCGACGAGCTGGCCGAGGAGGTGGCTCGATTTACCCGCGCGCTGATGCCTTCCCGGGTCGCGAAAGGCGTGGCCGAGTTGCCGACCGTCACGCCGCCGGCCGGGGGGCTCACGCCGCCGGCCGGGGGAGAGGCCCTGCGGCACGTCCCGCCGAGCGCTTGATGCTGCGCGGGTGGAACTCCGCAATGACGCTGTGCAGCCGCGTGCGATCCACGTGCGTGTAGATCTGCGTCGTGGTGATGTTCGCGTGGCCCAGCATCTCCTGCACGACTCGAAGGTCGGCGCCGCCGATCATCAGGTGCGTGGCGAACGTGTGCCGAAGCTTGTGCGGGTGCACGCGACCCATCCCCGCCCGAGCCGCCGTGCGTTGGACGATCTGCCACAGCGCCACTCGCTCCAGGGGCAGCCCGGTGGCCGAAAGGAACATGCGGAATCCATCGCGTCCGCCGCGAGCCGTGCCGGTGCGGGCGGTGCCGCCGCGCACATTCCCATCGGCATCGTGCGTCATGGCGACGCGGCCCGCTGGGTCGCCGAGCCATTGATCGATCCACTTCATGCATGGCACGCCGATCGGCACGACCCGCTGCTTGTTGCCCTTGCCGATCACCGTGACGCAGCCGAGCGTCCGGTTGTAGTCGTTGACCTTGAGCGTGCACACCTCCGACGCGCGCAGGCCGGCGGCGTACATGAGCTCCAGGACCGCACGATCGCGAAGCCACAGCGGGCCGTGTTCCGGCGACGGGCACTCCACCAACTTTCGGACTTGCGACGGGGTCATGGCGTCTGGGACGCGGCGCCACCGGGTGGGCCGCTGAATGAGACGGGCGGGATCATTGGGGAGTCGAGCGGTCGCATGCGCCCACCGAAAGAAGACGCGGATCGCGGCCAGGTGCTGTGCGATGGTGGTGGGCTCGTAGCGCTGCTCGCGCGAGAGCCACTGCACGTGCTCGGCGATGTCGGCCAGTCGGAGTTCGGCCGGTGTCGCCGCCCCACCGGCCGCCGCGCGCGCAGCCATCTGCGACGCGAAGAGCCGCAGGTCGCGCCCATACGCCTCCATCGTGGATGGCGCGAGGCCAACCTCGACGGCGCAGTAGCCAAAAAATTCGTCAAACAGCTTGTCGAACACGTGCGTCCTGCACAGGTCGGCTCGCGACGGTCACAGGCTGCATAGTTGGGGCCCCGGGCGACGCCGCGCGCCGAAGGTGTTCGTACCACTGCGCGGCCCCGGGCTCGCCGGCGTCCACCCGTCGCTGGAACGACTCCTCCGTGCTGATGCGGTGGTAGTGCGGGCAGGCGTTCCACCCAGATATGCACACCTCGAAGGCCCCTTCAAGTCCGCCGAGGGTGAATCGATCCGCGCAGCGACGATCCCCCTTGTCGATGTGCGGACAGGTGCAGTCGGAGGCGCATGGCATGGGGGTTCCCTCTGATCGGCACGAGGGCAGAAGTGGGGAGAAAATGGATGGTCCGATAATCGTTGAGGCGGCCTGAGGCGGCTCGAGGCGGCTCGAGGCGGCTCGAGGTGGCCCGAGCCGGCCCCATCCCAGGCCAAATCCGGCCTCTGAGAGGCGCTTTTTGGCCTGGGTTCGACTCCTGCACGGGCACCGAGTCGACGCCAACACCCACGCACCCTTCCTTTCCGCTTGCTCGCGCGGAACGCCCCTTTTTGCCCATACGGTGACCGCCATGCCAGGCCATCACCGAGCCGAGAGCCTCGTGACGAGGAAGCCGTCCGAAACGGCGGGGCTGCGGCGACTGCACACGCCATTCGACGTCTCAGCGCTCGCCGAGTCCCAAGGCGGACTCGTCACGCGGCGGCAGGCGTTGCGCCATGGTGTCGATTGCCGCGCCGTGGGCCATCGACTCGCCCTAGGCTTGTGGAAGGAGATCAGGGGATGCCTCTGGCCATCCACTGACACGCCGCCGAAGGAAGGTCGCGCGGCGGCGGAGCTGGCCGCGTGGGCGATTCACTTGAGCGGTGGGAGTCGCGGGGCCATCACGTCAGGAAGCGCCGCACTGACGCTGATGGGAATCACGATGCCGGAGTTGGACTCAGCCCCAGTGCTGTGCTTGCTCCCGGTGACCACGCGATGCCGCATCCCAGGCGTCACGGTGATCCGCCCGCCCCCAAGTCCCGCCAAGCCCTTGGTGTTCGAGGGCGGTCGACGCATCCGCAGGCCACTCGATGCCTTTCTTGACACACTTCCACTCCTGCACGATGGGCTGGCTCGAGAGTGGGTCGACGCTGCCATGCAGCAGCGTCTGTTCAAGGTCGATGACCTTCACGATCACGTGCACCATCGTGGCACGCGCGGGCGCGCCGGTTCGACGTTGATCGGCCAGTGCCTGGCGCAGTTCCAGGCTGGGACGCAGTCCGAACTGGAGCGCATCACTGCAAAGCTGCTCAGTCGACACCGGATCAAAGGTTGGACGCCAAACCTCGAGGTACGGCTCAAGCGCCTTGGCGATCGAACGGTCCGACTTGACTTTGGCCACTCGATGCTCAGGATCGGCCTGGAGCTGGACGGCTATGCGCATCACGTCAGCGGTCGCGCGTTTGCCAACGACCGCGACCGGCAGAATGCAATCTTGGCGGACGGCTGGCACCTGCTCCGCTACACGTACGCACACATTCGTGACGAGGCGCCCCGCGTGGTGGCGGAGATCCGTGCGGCGATGCGGGATCGAGCTGGCGGAGGGGCGGCGGATCCCGCACGCGGGCGTGCCCCGCCGCACTCCACTCCATCTCAGGCCAAATAGCGCCTCTGAGAGGCCGGATTTGGCCTGGGTTCGAGAGGTCCGAGAGGCGCAGCGTCCGGGAGGCGCAGTGGCCAGGCCGCCCCCACCCCCTACCCCAACCGCAGCTCTCGCGGCCAGAACCTGAGCCCCGCGGCCTGCTTGGCCATCAGCAGCGTCTCTTCGCAGAGTCGATTCGCGCGGCGGGTGCCGTCCATGATGATGTCGATGATGCGCGCGTCGCTGCCCTCCCCCTCGTACATCGCGCGCCGCTCGCGCATGGGGGCGAGCAGCGCGTTGATCGCCTCCGCGACCTCCGCCTTGATGTGCCCGTCGCCGATGTTGTCGCCGCGCGAGTACTTGTCCTTGAGCTCCGCCACGCGCGCCTGGTCGGTGATGAAGCACTCGACAAACTGGAAGAGCGCATTGCTGGTGTCGCCGGGCTCCGTCGGGCTTTGCCGGCCGGTGAAGATCTTGTTGACCTTCTTCTGCACCTCCTTGGCGGAGTCCGCGATCATGATGGCGTTGCCCAGGCTCTTGGACATCTTGTTCTTGCCGTCGATCCCCATGAGGCGGCCCACCTTGCCCACATCGGCAAGCGGCACGGGGAAGACGCCGCCGTGCTGCACGTGCTCGTGATCCTCGATGTCGGTTGGCACGCCGCAGAAGACCTGGTTGAAGCGTCGAGCCACCTCGCGGGTGAGCTCCAGGTGCGGCACCTGGTCCTCGCCCACGGGGACGCTCACCGCACGGAACGCCAGGATGTCCGCGGTCTGGCCCACGGCGTAGAGGGGGAAGCCGAAGGCAAACTTGTCGCCAAGCCCCTTGAGCTCGATTTCCGTCTTGAGCGTCGGATTGCGCATCACGCGATTGAACGGCAGGAGCATCGCGAAGAGGAACGTCAGCTCAGCGATCGCCGGCACCTCGCTCTGGAGGGTGATGGCCGACTGCTCGGGATCGATCCCCATGGCGAGGTAATCCCGAACGATCTCGATCGTGTCGCGGCGGATCGATGCCGACTCTTCCACGCGCGTGGTGAACGCATGCATGTTGGCCAGCAGGAAATAGCACTCGTGGGTCGATTGAATCTCGACGCGGCGCCGCACGCTGCCGATCCAGTGTCCAAGGTGGAGGCTGCCCGTGGGCGTGTCGCCGGTCAGGATGCGGGGCCTGCTGGATGGGTTGGCGATGGGAGTGCCGCTCGCGCTCATGGGCGTCGGAGTCTAACGCTCGCCGATCAGGGAGTCGGAGAGCCGGATGGCTGCGACTGCATCAGTGCCATCACGAGATTGGCTGCGTTGAAGAGCGCGTGCGCCACGAATGGCGCGACGATCCCACCGCTCTTCTCCGCCAGCACCCCGAGCGCCACGCCAAGCACCGTGAGGGCAACCAGCCCGCCCGCTTCCGCCCCGGGCGAGAGAACGGGCCAGTGCGTGAACGCAAACAAGAGCGCAGTGACCCACACCGCACCCGCCGCGGGCACACCGGCGGACTTCACCGCCTGCTGACACGCCCCGCGCCAGAGGCACTCCTCGGCAAGCGGCGCCGCGACGATCGCCAATCCCGCAGAGAGGACGAACCATGCGTCCTTGGAGCCAGCGATCATTCGCTCCAACTCGTCGTGCCCCACCGGGGGAGGAGGGGCCTCCGTGAGGTACTGCTGCACCCACCCGGCCAGGGCACCGAGCAACTGGAGAATCGGCCATGCCAGAAGGAGGCCAGCCACGCCCATGAGCACCGCTCGATCGGCGCGGAGTCGTTGCGTTCGAGGCGCGGCGCCAGCGGCGCCAAGCAGCGCCGCACGCCAGCGCCACACGCACGCGATCGCGATGAGCTGCGCGCTCACCCCAGCCGCCATGCGCATCTCATCGATGTGCAAGGCTGTCGCGTACCCAGTCGCCGCCGCCACGGCATCGACCACGCCCAGCCCAACCGCCGGCGCCAGCATGAGCCCCATGGCAATCGCCGCAGCGACCGGCGCGGAGAAAGGCCACTCGAAGCCTGGCCAACCCGACGCTCGGCAGGGCTTCCGCCATGCGAGCAGGGCGATGGCCACCGCGGCCAGCGCGGCGTGGGTGATGAACCATGGCTCGGGGCCAGACACGGCGCGAACTCTAACTGTGTCTGCACCGCCACGCCCGGCGCCGCGGTTGGGCTGATCGGATTCGACGTTTTTTTGGTCGATTCCGATCAATCCAATCGCGCGCGCCCAACCTGGCCAACTCCGCCCCCCCAATCGCGCGCGCCCAACGGGGTAGCCTCCGCCCCTTCGATGGCCGATGTCCTGCGAGAGATCGTCCGACGCAAGCGGACTGAAGTGGCGGCCGCGCAGCGCCTGACGCCGATGGCCGTGCTGCACGAGCGCATCGCTGAGCTGGGTCGACCCCGCAACTTCTTCCAGGCGGTGGTGGACCACGGCAACAAGAAGACCACGCGCGTCATCGCCGAGGTGAAGCGCAAGAGCCCCTCCGCGGGGATCATTCGACACGACTTTGACCCGGTCGCCATTGCTCGCGGCTACCACGCCAATGGCGCCGCCGCGATCTCGTGCCTGACCGACGAAGAGGGATTTGGCGGGCGGTTGGAGTACATCCACGCCATCCGCGACGCGGTGCCGCTACCGGTCCTTCGCAAGGACTTCATCATCGACCCGTACCAGGTGTGGGAGTCGCGCGCGGCCGGCGCCGACGCCATCCTCCTGATCGCCGAGTGCCTGACCGAGGCCGAGATCGTCGATCTCCAGATTCTGGCGGTCGAGCTGGGCATGACCGTCCTGGTGGAAGTGCACGACATCGAGAACCTCTACCGAGTCCATCCGCACATCGGATTCCCCCACGCGGGGTACTCGCTGCTGGGCATCAACAATCGAAACCTCCGGACCATGAAGTCCGACCTCACGCACTGCATGCGGATGGCCGAGACGCTGGACGACACGACGATCGTCGTGGCCGAAAGCGGGATCGCCACCAACGCCGACCTGCAGCGGCTGCAGGCCCACGGCATCAACATCGCACTCGTTGGCGAGTCACTCTGCAGGCAGCCCGACCCCGGGGAGGCGCTGCACGCATTGCTGCACGGGGAGAACGGCGAGCGGCCGGCGTGATCGCGCCCGCCGCTACCGAATCACCCACTCCGCGATCTGCTCCGCGTTGAGCGCCGCACCCTTGCGCAGCTGGTCGCCGGCGATGAAGAGACTCACGCCGCGACCCTCGGGCTGGCTCGCATCCATCCGGATTCGTCCCACCAGCGTCTCGTCACGACCACTCGCCAGTCTCGGCTCGGGAAACTGATTCCGCGCGGGATCGTCCACCACTCGCACGCCGGGCGCTGACGCAAGCGCGGCACGCACCTCTTCCAGCGTGCACGACCGCTCCAGCGTGAGGTTGATCGCCTCGCTGTGCGCACGCAACACCGGCACGCGGACGCAGGTGGCCGAGACGCCAACGCTCTCGTCCGCCCAAATCCGCCTGGTCTCCAGGACCAGCTTCCGTTCCTCTTCATTCATGCCATCGCGCCCCACCGCGCTGTCGTGGCTGAAGACGTTGAAGAGGTAGGGTCGACCAAAGTGCCTGGTGTCCCACGCTTCGTGGCCGTCTCCCTGCGCGAACGATCGCGCCTGTGACTCCAGTTCTCGCATCGCCTCCATCCCGGCACCGCTCGCGGCCTGGTAGGTGGCCACCACCATGCGCGTCACCCGCGCCAGCCGGTGGATCGGCGTGACGGCGACCAGCGCCAGGATGGTGGAGCAGTTGGGGTTGGCGACCAGGCAGCCTTCGCCGCACGCACGTGCCGCCCGGCACGGCTCCAGCGCCTCGGGATTCACCTCCGGGACGACGAGCGGCGTCGATGGATCCATCCGAAACGCGCTGGAGTTGTCCACGACCACCGCGCCCGCGGCCACCGCGGCGGGAGCCACGGCCATCGCCAACTCCTTGCTGACCGCGAGGAGAACGACATCGCATCCCGCGAAGGTCTCGGCGCCGATCGCCGACGATTCGGGCAAGGCCTCAATCGTCCACGACCGGCCACCGCACTCCACGGGCTGCCCCGCGCTGCGGCCGCTCGCCATCGGCCGCAACGTGCCGACCGGAAACGATCGATCCGCCAGCACAGCGAGCATTTCCTTGCCCACCGCGCCGGTGGCGCCAACGACCGCGACGGTCAGGGGCTTCGAGAGCGTGTCGGCGCGGTGTGCCATGGTGGATCGATCATCGTACCGCGACGTGGCACTCCCCTTCCCCTACGGATCGGTCCGCACGAGGAAGAATCGACCGATGGCGGCCTCAATCGGCGCCGCTCCATCACGCTCGACGACGTAGTGCCCCTCCATCGTTCCCCACTCCGTGGGAAGCGGGCAGTAGCTGGCGTACTCGAACGAGGTTCCCGGCTCGAGGAACGGCGTTTGCCCGACCACGCCCGGCTGGTCCACCACGTGCGGCTCGCCATCGGCGTCGACGATTCTCCAGTAGCGCCTCGTCACTCGGACGCGAGTGCCGCTCCCATTCGTGATCCGGACTCGGTACCCAAACACGAACCGTCCCGCGTCGGAGTCCGAGTAGGTGGGCAGGAACTGCGGCAGCGCCTCCACGCGGATGCCTTCGGTGGTGCAGTCGCTGCCGCGCGCCATCGTGGGGCCCACGTGCGACATCAGGCGCCCCCGCCGATGCCGACCGTGACGCCGACGGACTGGCGCCCACCCTTCGTCGCGCGCCGCACCCCGCGAACCATGCCGCCGAGCCCAGCCTTTCCCTTGGGGAGCCAAACGTCGATCGTGTCGCCGTCGGTGTACGTGAGCACGGTCGGGCTGAGCTGCGCGACCCCATACCCCTCCTTCGAGACTCGAATCATCAGCGGGGCCGGGCCCGGCAGCAGCACTTCGGGAGTGAGGCCCTGGGCATCCGTGGTGATCGAGAATGCATTGGGGTCGGGGGGAAGCCCGTCACGCGCCTCGCCCGCAGCGAGCACCGCGCCGCTGATCGGCGTGCCTGGCGTTCCCTTGGCCTTCGGCGGCTCCACGACGCGAAATCGCACGCGGCGACTCACGAGCTGGTCAAGCGTGACTCGCTCCGCTGCCGTCGCCCCTTCCCGACGCGGGTCGTCCACGCGCAAGCAAAGGCTCTGGCGTCCCGGCGCACGAACGCACGCGCGATTCTCGAACCCGCTCGTCCAGTGGATGGTGGCGTGGCCCGACTCATCGGTGTGGCACACTTCCAGCGGCAATCGACCCCACTCAGGCTCCAACCCGAACGCCGGCAGGTAGAGGAAGCTGCTCGCGAGGACTTCTGCGCCGGGCACCGGGTCGCCGTGTGCGTCGACTACCTGCATGCTGATGGCCTCGCGGCGGCAGAGCGTGAGCGGGATGAGCAACTGCGCCCTTTCGGAGAGCGCGTCGAAGTCCACCACGGCGCCGGCCACTTCACTGCGCTCGATCGGCTTGCTTCCTTCCAGGGCAAGTGGTGGCCTCTCGCGCGGCGCCGTGCCGCCGGGAACCACGACAAACGTCATCGGCTCATAGCCATCGCGGAGGATGGCCACGAGCGATCGCTTGCTCCGCAGCTCTAGGAGCGTGTGGCCATCGACATCCGTCAGCGCCGGATTCCAGGCATCCGGCAAGATCGAAAACAGGTGGACCGCATCGGAACCCACTCGCGCCTCCGCGATCGGCGCTCCGGTGGAGTGGTCGATCACCACGACGGGGACCGGCTTGTAGACGCAGCCCGCAGCGACAAGGACGAATGCAGCAGCCGCGCCAATGGCTCCATTGGCGACGATGTCTTGGAGGCGAAGGATCATGGCAGGGCTTGGCACGGCGGTCGACCCCGACTACAATAGTCAGCCCAATGGGGATTGGTGTAACGGTAGCACAACTGACTCTGACTCAGTTTGTCCTAGTTCGAATCTAGGATCCCCAGTTCGAGTTGAGGCCCACACTCATGCGAGTCGTCAGCCTCCTCCCCTCCGCAACTGAAACGATGGTGGCCATCGGGGCGAGCGACCGCTTGGTGGGCCGCAGTTGCGACTGCGACTGGCCGTCGAAAGTGGTGGCGATGGTGCCGGCGCTCACGAGGCCACGGATGGCGAGGGCGACTCACGCAGCCATCGCCGATTCCGGCGACATCGACGCCAGCTCCATCGACGCGCGCGTCAAGGAGTTGGGTCGTGATCTCTACGAGCTGGATGCGGACGCGCTCATCGCGCTTCGCCCAGATGTCATCCTCACGCAGGACCTGTGCGATGTCTGCAGCGTGCACCTTGAGACCGTGCAACGCGTGGCCGCGAGGTGCAACCCGCGACCTCGCGTGGTCAGCCTCAACCCCAAGTCCATCTGGGATGTGCTGGACGATTGCCTTCGCGTGGGTGAGGCCGTCGGTCGAGAGGCCCCCGCGCGCGACGCGACGGCGCGGTTGCGCGACCGACTCTGGACGGCGTTCGACTCCGTGACCCCGTTCGTCGATGGTCCGCGCGTGTTGGTGCTGGAGTGGCTCGACCCATTGTTCGTCGCGGCGCACTGGACGCCGGAGTTGATCGAGCGATGCGGCGGCCGCCCGGTCTTGGGCGAGCCCGGGAAGCCCAGCCGGGCGTTTACGCCAGAAGAGATCGCCGCCGCCAAGCCTGATGCCGTGCTCCTCGCCCCCTGCGGAATGATGGTGGAGCGGGCGATGCCGGAAGTGACGCGGCTGAGGGGCGAGGCGTGGTGGCGAGGGCTGCCGTGCGGCGGGGCTGCGGCGGCGACACCGGCGATACCGCCGACACCGCCGATACCGCGGGCACCGCCGACACCGCGGGCCCAGGGTGAATCGACCCACTGGACATCGAACCCCGTCGTCTTGCTGGATGGAACGTCCTCGTTCAGCCGCCCGGGGCCGAGGTTGGTGGATCTGGTCGAATGGCTGGCTCGCTGGCTGCGGGGGTGAGGGGGTGCGGGCCAAGCCAACCAGTTCTTGTGGCCTGAGAGCCATCGAGATCCTTACAGCGCCAGCGCCAGCGCCAGGGGAAGCGGGATCGCCGTGGCCGCCGGCGGGCAGCACACGAACCGTTCAATCACGAAAATCGCCTTGAAATGGGAAGAAACGAGGGGAAAACCCATCAAGGGTTCCCATTTCAAGCGCATTTTGCGATCGAACGCGCTCCCAGCACCAAAGCATATCCCGCGATCGAACGCGCTCCCAGCACCAAAGCACATCCCGCGATCGAACGCGCTCCCAGCACCAAAGCACATTCCGCGATCAAACGCGCCCGGAAACGCACCCGGAATCGCGCTCCGAAGCGCCCCCCCGCCCCCCCTCCAGAACCGCTGTCTGGCACGCGGTTTGCACTTAGGCTCGACACACCGGGCTGACCACCATCCTCAGTCCCGGAGGTATTCACCCACCATGAGATTCGACAAGTTCACGACCGTCGCCCAGCAGGCCATCACGGACGCGCAGTCCGCTGCCGCGCGCGATCGCCACTCCGAGATCACGCCGCTGCACCTGCTCTGCGCGCTCCTGGCGGAGGCCAACTCCCCCGCCGCCGCCACGCTGGCCAAGATCGGCGTGGACGCCGCACGCGCGCGCACCCTGGCGCAAGCCGAGGCCAAGCGCCAGCCGACCGTGAACGCCGGGACGCCCAACCCGTCTCGCGAACTCATCGAGGTCTTCGGCCAGGCTGAGCGCGATGCCGCGGCCATGAAGGACGCCTATGTCTCCAGCGAGCACCTGCTCATGGCGCTGGCGGAGGTTCGATCGCAGGCCAAGGAAGTGCTCTCCACGCTTGGCGTGGACGCGGCGAAAGTGAAGCGCGCGGTCCAGGAGATTCGCAAGTCGTCCGGCGTGTCCAGCGTGCAGGATCCCAACGCCGAGAGTTCCTTCGAGGCCCTCAAGAAGTACGCCATCGACCTCACCGAGCGCGCCGCGAGCGGCAAGCTGGACCCCGTCGTCGGCCGCGACGAAGAGATCCGACGCTGCATGCAAGTCCTCTCCCGCCGCACCAAGA
>SXOD01000051.1 GCA_005776885.1 Planctomycetia bacterium | reverse complement strand
CGACCGGCAAGCCCAAGGGAATCCGCCACACCACCGGTGGTTACATGGTCTACGCCGCGACCACCGCGCGTTACACCTTCAACCTGGAACCCGGGCAGAAGCAGGTCTTCTTCTGCACCGCCGACATCGGCTGGATCACGGGGCACTCCTACATCGTCTACGGCATCCTCCCCAATCGCGTGCCCACTCTCATGTACGAGGGAGCTCCTGCTTGGCCCGCCGAGGATCGATTCTGGGACATGGTGGAGCGCCACCGTGTCACCCACTTCTACACGGCCCCCACCGCGATTCGAGCGTTCATGAAGTGGGGCGACGAGTTCCCCAAGTCGCATGATCTTCGATCGCTCCAGCTGCTGGGCACCGTCGGCGAGCCAATCAATCCCGAAGCCTGGATCTGGTACCACGAGACGATCGGCAACGAGCGCTGCCCCATCGTGGACACGATGTGGCAGACGGAGACCGGTGGCAACATCATCACGCCGCTTCCCGGATGCACGCCAACCGTCCCCGGCTCCTGCACGCTCCCCTTCTTTGGGATCGACGCCGCCGTCGTCAATGAGCAAGGCGAGGAGCTCCCCGCCAACGCCGGCGGCCTCCTCGTCATCCGCAAGCCGTGGCCAGGCATGCTTCGCGGCATCCACAACGATCGCGAGCGGTACATCGACACGTACTGGAGCAAGGTCCCCGGCA
Source organism: Planctomycetia bacterium (assembly GCA_005776885.1). Taxonomy (GTDB): domain Bacteria; phylum Planctomycetota; class Phycisphaerae; order Phycisphaerales; family SM1A02; genus SXOD01. The sequence goes on along the minus strand of SXOD01000051.1, from coordinate 5,899 downwards.
TGTACCTGGCCGGCGACGGCGCTCGGCGCGACGAGCGCGGCTACTTCTGGATCATGGGCCGCATCGACGATGTCATCAACATCGCCGGGCATCGCCTGGGCACGATGGAGGTGGAGAGCGCACTGGTGTCGCACGAGGCAGTCGTGGAAGCCGCGGTCGTCGGCATGCCGCACGAGATCAAGGGGACCGGACTCGCCGCGTTCGTGACACTTGGGCCTGGGTTCGCGGACGCCAACCACGACGAACTTCGCGACTCGCTGCGCGAGCACGTCGTCAAGGAGATTGGAGCGATCGCCAAGCCCGACATGATTCGGTTCACCAACGCGCTCCCCAAGACGCGCTCGGGCAAGATCATGCGGCGGCTCCTGCGGGACATCGCCGCGGGCAACGAGGTCACCCAAGACACCACCACGCTGGAAGACTTCTCGCTGCTGGCCAAGCTGCGCGAGTCGGAGGAGTAGCGGCGGGCCGGGCGGACGCGCGCGGGCGCACGCGCCGAGCGGAAATCGCTCAGATCTTCGCTTCGGAAGCGAACATTTGAGTTTTTTTGCCGGGATGCAGCATCGCTCTAGAGCGGATTCCCGGCAATCATGTCCGGAGAAACTTCTTGGGTGGCGCCCGCCTTCAACCATTCGGTATTCGATTCTGCAGCTGCGGCATCAGCCTCCGCGACCTGGCCGAGGTCTACGTGCGCTCCCCATTGGACTGGTGCGTTCAAGTGGTAACATGCCATGGTTGGACTCGACCCGGGGGCGTGACCCATAGCCGATCCGACGCTTCTGAAGAGGAACCTACACATGAAAAAGCAGTTTCTCGGTGGTGGGTGGGTCGTTCCGTGTGGCCGCTCGCTTCTCGGTTCAGTGATCCGAGACATTCTGGCATCCTGCGTGCTCCTCTTTGCTTGCACATCCTGCGCGACCGCCACATCCGGGTCAGTCGACGATCCGGCACCCACGGCCTCGATCTCCGTCCTCGCTGAGGGACCTGAGGTTTTGACGCTGCTTCTTTCCGATGCCCGCGGTTTTCATCGACCACTCACCTTTACCCGAACATGTTCCCAGTCCCCCGCGTGGAACTGGGCCGGCGACGCGTTTCAGCCCGGGGTGACCTTTGGGAGGTCCACGCTCTCCTTCGCCGGACTGTCGCGCCTACGCCGGTTGGGAATCTCTTCGGAGGAGGCCGTCCAGTCCCTCAGCCCCACCATTGCCACTCGAACCATGACCGATCTCAGCGTGGCCGTGATGCCTGGCGGGGAGTTGGCCATCGCCCTGTGGCAAGGAAGCTCGATTACCGAGGTTTGGGTGGCTGGGAGCATGGTCACTGATGTCCTTGATGACCCCACGCTGGCGGGGATGACTTACTCGGAACGATCGCTCGAGCTGTGCTGCCGAAGCGTCCAGAATCCGGCCGGCGGGGCGGGCCAGCCCAACCGACTGCCCCATCCGCATCTAGCCAACTGCATGGCCGCTGCCCGACTCTCGGATGGAGCCGACCTCGCACAAGTCTGCGACTGCCTCAACTCTGCGTGCGAAATCTGTTTTGCGCATCCCCAGTACTGCTGCGGCGACCCCGCACTCCCACCGGCGCCGTGCGCGACCCCGTGGCTCCTCGAAGAGTCAGCGGGCGCCTGCGCCATGCACACGGAGCTGTGCGAGCCCGGTAGCCCAACGGCGCCGACGGCGTCTCAACTTCCCGCCTACCTCCTCCTCGATGAGGTCGGAAATCGACTCCAGGCGAGGATTGACCTCCAAGGCGCCGGGAGCACGGAGTCCTGACGGCACGGAACCCGAGGTCGTTGTAGGCATTGCCCGGGCCGTACTAGAAGCGGGAGGAGGCCCGGCAGAGGTTGGAGTCTCACCTTCTCGCGCTCGGATATGTCCAGCATGCCGTCGTTGTCGGTGTGCTTGAGTTGAAGTGAATCCAGCGAGGCGGCGGGCTGCGATGCCGTGTTATCGGACTCTGCGCTCTATTTGAGATTTACGACCATTCATATCCAGATACACTCGATGTGTGCCAACTCGGTTCAACACCTCCGTGTTCGATTCCGCCGAAGCAGCGAGCGCGGCGGCGGTGGCTCAGGGGTGGGACGCACAACTCGCCGCTTCCGGCACCGCACCAGACATCGAGTCGCTCTTCATCGAGCAGCTCGACGCGAACTACACGCCCGATGACCACGCCGCGTGGCGCGCGCTCTTTGAGGCGCAGTGGCCACACTTGGAACGGGTGGCCAGCTCGCTCTGGCTGGACGGCGCGCAGGCGATCGGGCTGCGTGCGGAGCGACTCCCACGGCTCACGGAGATCAACGCACGCCTGCAAGCCCTCACCGGCTGGCGATCTCGCGGCGTTCCTGGGTATGTCTCCGCGCGCCCCTTCTTCGCGTGCATTGCGCAGCGCACCTTCCCCACGACGGTCGTGATCCGCCCCAAGGACGCGCTGGGCTACATCCCGGAGCCCGACATCTTCCACGATGTCTTCGGGCATGTGCCGCTCCACGCCGTGAGTGCCTTTGCCTCATTCCTCCAGCAGTGGGGTCGAGCCTCCCTTCGCGCCAGCGACGAGGACACGACACGCCTCGCGCGACTCTTCTGGTTCACGGTCGAGTTCGGCCTGATCCGCGAGGGTGGCGACCTCAAGATCTACGGCGCGGGGATCATCTCCTCACCGGATGAATCGCGCCATGTGCTGACGTCCCCCGCCGTCGAACGACGCCCCTTTGACTGGCGTGAGGTGGTGGAGACCCCCTTCGAGATCGACCACGAACAGCCCATCCTCTTCGTGCTGGACAGCTTTGAGCAACTGATGTCCAGCATGCGCGAATGCGCCGCCGAACTGGCCTCCACGCAAGCCCCCGCTTCGGCATCCTGACACCTCGGAGATCCTGTCATGACCACTACCCTGCCGCTCTCTCGTTCTTCCGCTGCCTGCTGCTGCTGCGCCGGGGATTCGCTCGCGCTCCACGATGTGGACCATGTGCGCTTCTTCGTCGGCAACGCCAAGCAGTCGGCACACTATTGGGCCAGCGCGTTTGGGTTCCAGGTCGCGCAGGTGGCCGACCTCACGACGGGCAGTCGCGAGGAGGCGTCCTACCTCCTCACGCAGGGGAACATTCGGCTCGTCCTGACTTCGGCGCTTGGCGGCAGCCATCCCGCCGCACACGAGGTGGAGCGATTCGGCGATGGCGTGAAGGACGTCGCCTTCACGGTGCGGGATGCGAAGCACGCCTTCCAACTGGCCGTTGCCCGCGGTGCCACGCCCACGCAGGAGCCCACCACGGCGACGGACGACACCGGATCCGTCACCACGGCCTCGGTGAAGACATTTGGGCGCGTGGTGCACACTTTCATCTCCCGTGGGGGCGGCTACGCCTACGACCGCATGCGCGCAGGAGGACCATTTCTGCCAAAGTTCCAGGCGACCACCTCCGCGCTCAACCACCACAATGCCAAGCACCCGGTGGGGCTGCTGTGCGTGGACCACCTCGTGGGCAATGTGCGCCTGGGCGAGATGAACCCGACCGTCGCTTGGTACGAGAAGGTCATGGGGTTCAACCTCTTCAAGCACTTTGACGACAAGGACATCTCCACCGAGTACTCCGCGCTCATGTCCAAGGTGATGGATTCCGGCGCGGGCCTCATCAAGATCCCGATCAACGAGCCCGCCGAGGGTCGACGCAAGTCACAGGTGCAGGAGTACCTAGACTTCCACGACCAGACTCCGGGCGTCCAGCACCTCGCGTTTCGCACGGATGACGCCCTGCAGACGGTTGCCGAGCTGCACCGCCGTGGCGTGGAGTTCCTGCACCTCCCCGACGAGTACTACGAAAGCGTCTGGGCGCGCGTCGCCAAGCAGCTGGGGCACGAGGTTCGCGAGGACCACGAGGCCATCCACAAGCTGGGCATCCTGGTGGATGCGGACGACAAGGGATACCTCCTGCAGATCTTCACCAAGCCCGTGCAGGATCGACCCACCCTCTTCATCGAGATCATCTGCCGCCGGGGGAGCGACTCCTTTGGCAAGGGCAACTTCCGCGCGCTGTTTGAGAGCCTGGAGCTGGAGCAGCAGCGCCGCGGCAACCTCTGATTCAGTTCGCACCACCCTCGCGCCCCATCGCCCGTCGCCCATCGCCCGTTGCCCGTCGCCACCCCGAAAGACCACCCATGCCCCACTACACCTGCGCCGGCCGCATCCCCTCCAAGCGGCACATCCAGTTCCGCCAGCCATCAGGCCAGCACTACCACGAGGAAGTCTTCGGCACCGAGGGCTTCGCCGGCCCCACCAGCACGCTCTACCACTTGCACCCGCCAACTCAGGTCGCAGCATGGAAGCCGCTGCGCAGCGCTGCGCCGGAGTTCATCGAGTCAAACATCCTGCGCATGCGACACCTGCGCACACACGCGCGACCGGCCGGCGGAGATCCCATCGATGGACGCGCGGTCCTTTTTGGCAACTCGGACGTGCTGATCTCGCACTGCGCCCCGACGGAAGGCATGGACTACCACTACCGAAACGGGCAAGGTGACGAGTGCCTCTTCATCGAGCAGGGATCGGGGCAGTTGCACACCTCCTTCGGGACCGTCGAGTATCGGCAGCATGACCTCGTGGTGATCCCGCGTGGCACCACCTACCGCATGGTGCCGGACCGCCTGGAGTCGCCACTCTCCCCCGCCCATCCCTACGGGCGATTCCTCTGCATCGAGACCGTGAACGGCTCGCACATCCTGCCGCCGCCTCGGTACCTGGCAAAGAAGACGAGCCAGTTCCTGGAGCACGCCCCCTACTGCGAGCGCGACATCCGGACGCCCATCGCACCGGAGCCGAATGAGGCCCTCGGCTCCCACGAGGTCCGCATCAAGGCGATGAACTGGATCCACACCTATGAGTTCCCCAACCACCCGCTGGATGTGGTCGGCTGGGACGGATGCCTCTACCCCTTCGCCTTCAATGTGCACGACTTTGCACCGATCGTGGGCGCGCTGCATATGCCTCCGCCGATTCATCAGGTCTTTGAGTCGCACAACATGGTGATCTGCGCCTTCTGCCCGCGCATCCTGGACTTCCATCCGCAGGCGGTGCGAGTCCCCTACAACCACTTCAACATCGACTCAGACGAAGTCATGTTCTATGTAGAAGGGACCTACACGGCGCGCAAGGGAATCGACAAGGGTTCGATGACACTGCACCCGCACGGCATCGCACACGGTCCGCACCCGGGCACGCTGGATGGCACGCTCAGCCAGCATGCCACCGACGAACTGGCCATCATGTGCGACACCTTCCAGCCGCTGGTTCCCGCAAAGGCCGCGCTGGAAATGGACGACACGCACTACCCCGAGAGCTGGCACGCGGCGAGCCGAGAGCGGATCCGCGACCTGGCTGGGGTGTGAGGGCTGGCGCTTCTGGTTGCGCTGGAGCCGCGCTGCGATCGCAGAAACCGCTCACAACTTCGCTTCCGAAGCGAAGTATTGAGCTTTTTCTGCCGAGCCCAGCCGACGCGACGGCGTCGTGCCAACCCGGTCAGTTGCTCACGCCTGCGAAAGAGCGCAGATGAACAAGGAACGACAGAAGATGGAGGAAGGCAAATCGCAGTTACGGATTCTTGGCGGCACGGAGGCCGAGGGTCCAGTACGTGCCGCTGGGCGGAAAGCCGTTGCGCTCGGAGGCCCGGCAGGTGGCGGCAAAACCGTACCAACTGCCGGGGCGCCACGCACGGAGCACACCACCTACTATCGGACCTTGTGGGTCGTTCTCGGGGCTGCTCGCGTAGTAGCTGGACGAGTACCAGTCCTTCACCCACTCCCACACATTCCCGCTCATGTCGTGCAGTCCGAAGCCGTTGCCTGCCTTCTGGCCGACGGGGTGGGTTTGGCTGCTCGAGTTGCTGGAGTACCACGCAATCGTT